>JAIJLI010000456.1 GCA_022722495.1 Dialister sp.
TCATCACCCGTATGGAAGGCCGCACACCGGTTCCGCCGAAGGAAAAGCTCGCGCTTCTTGCCGCACATCAGGCAACCATGTGCATTTTCCTCTCTGTCCAGGCGATCGATCAGGTCATGGCGACCCTGAAAGAGGGCGGCTATCCGGGCGATACCCCGGTCGCTATCGTAGCCAGAGCGACCTGGCCTGACCAGCGTATTTTCCGCGGCACCATCGACACCATCGCAGACATTCTCCATCAGGCAGGCGTCGTCCGTCAGGCCATGATCGTCGTCGGCAAGGTCCTTGATACCGATTATGAGCTCTCCAAGCTTTACGACAGCAAGTTCACCACCATGTTCCGCAAAGGAACAGATGGGGAGTAAGGAAAGCGGGGGGAATAGGGGCGATTTCCGTGTGTTCGGATGAGGCTTTGCGAAAATCAGCGTTTCCCTAGGGATTAGAGTCTTCTGGTGACTAGGGATTAGTGGCTAGGGATTAGGAGTCTCAAGTGACTGGTGACTAGTGACTGGAATGCCAGCTCATGGCACCACCATTTCGCATTTTTCATTTCTAATTTCTCATTTTTCATTTCTAATTTCTCATTCAATCGAGGCTTTCAAACGTAATCAAGGGGCGAGCCGCCTCAGGGGCTAACCCTGAACCTTGAACCTTGAACCTTGAACCCTTATCCCTTGGAGAGTATCACATGAAGTACGCTATTGTTTCTGTATCCAAAGAAGGAGCCCAGCTGGGGGTGCGCGTGAAGGCGGGCATTTCCGGTGAGGGGACTCTGTATGAAAGAAAAGACGGTGCGAGCGGCAAAGAAGCCGTGTATTTTACCCGCACGCTCGCGCTCACGGCGGATATCTTCTCCTGCTATGATGGGATCCTTTTCATCATGGCCTCCGGCATTGCGGTCCGCGCCATCGCAGCGCATGTAGTGAGCAAGGCGTCCGACCCTGCAGTACTCGTCATGGATGAGTGCGGGAAACATTGTATTTCCCTTCTCTCCGGACACCTCGGCGGGGCGAATGCCTGGGCAAGAGAAGTCTCGGCGGCAGTGGGGGCCGATCCCGTCATCACGACGGCGACCGATGTCCATGACCGCCGCGCGCCGGATGATATCGCCTGCGAGCTGATGATGCGTGTCGAGCCGCTTGCGGCCTTGAAACCTGTGAATACCGTCATCGCAGCAGGGCGCACATTCCGATGGTTTCTGGATGAGAGCGTCGAAGGGAGCGCATCCATAGCGACGCGCCTCAAAGAGAAAGGGATCCGCACGGAACCCTTAGACCGACTGGATGCCAATGCGTTTGACGCATGCGCTGTTATTACCGAAAAAACGATCACTGTGAAGAAGCCTTTCGTCTGCCTTCGTCCGAAGAATCTTTTCGTCGGCATCGGATGCAAGCGCGGCACCTCCGAAGAGCTGGTGCAGAGCGCATTCACCGCAGCACTTGCTCGGGCAGGGGCTTACCCGTATCAGGTAGCATCGCTTGCGAGCGTCGATGCGAAAGCGGATGAAAAGGGCTTGCTTGATTTTGCCAGTTCCATGCATCTTCCGATCCATTTTTACAAGGCTGAGGAGCTTAGAAAAATCGCGGAAGAGTATCATTTAGAAAGTTCAAAATTTGTAGAGAAAACGATAGGAGTGGGAAACGTATGTCAATCAGCAGCGTTAATGGAATCAATGAAGGGAAAAACGCTTCTGCCGAAAACGAAGTTTGTCAGTGCCACGGTGGCGATCGCCCTGGGACTATCCGGGTCATCGGCATTGGACCGGGCCATGAAGAAGAAATGACACCGAAGGCCATCAAGGCCATGGAAGCTTCCGATATCATCGTGGGATATAACACCTACATTGCTCTCGTGAAAGACCTCATCAAGGACAAAGAGGTCGTCGGAAATGGCATGCGCCAGGAAGTCGACCGCTGCCAGAAGGCTGTCGATCTGGCGGCAGAAGGCCATCAGGTGGCCGTGATCTCCTCCGGAGACCCGGGCGTCTATGGCATGGCCGGTCTTGTGCTCGAGCTTATCCAGAAGCTGCCGAAGGAAGCGCGTCCGGAGTGCGAGGTCATCCCGGGACTCACGGCAGCAAATACGTCTGCTGCCGCACTCGGCGCCCCGCTCATGCACGACTATGCCGTCATCAGTCTCTCTGACCTCATGACCCCATGGGAACAGATCAAAAACAG
>JAIJLI010000457.1 GCA_022722495.1 Dialister sp.
TATGCCATATTCACGCGCTCAAAACCAGGCGAACATGATAGGGGATTGGTTAGCAGACCATCCTCAAACCGTGTCGTAGAGGGACATTTCCCGGCGCACCTTTGTCTTCCCATGAGTTTTGAACCCTTTTCTCGCTGTGTTATAATAAAGCCACACGAGAGAGTATCGTTACGCATGTATAAGGAAGGATATCCATATGAAATATATCAAACTCATCCTGCTTGTGTTTTCGCTTCTTCTGCTGCCTTGGGCGAGCAATGAAGCATGGGCGAAAGATGCAGAAATCACCGATCTTCGCTGGACAGCCAGAAATGATGGCGATCCCCCCTTCGTCCGTATCGTGACAGATCTCACGAAAGCGGTACAGGCGGAGGCTGCGATAGACAAATCCGGCAAAAACTTCGAAGTCATCCTAAAGAACACCCAAAAGAGCTTTAGCGGCTCTCAATACGATATGGATCCGCGCGCCATCGATTTCGCCACAGTTTCTGAAAAAGACGGCGACACCTACATCGACGTCGCCCTCACCAAACCGCAGAAGATCGATGACATCCACGTCTTTGCCCTTCGTCCGGACGCAAAACTGGGAAAACCACACCGCCTCGTCATTGACATCCCGATCCAGGGTGCCAAAAAGAGCTACACGAAGCCGGCAGCAAGCGCCGAGAATGCGACAACCAAAAAGCCCTCAGCCGAGAAAGAAGCCCCCCCGCAGAAAGTCTCTGTACCTGCCGATGCCCGAAAAATACTCAAAGGCAAGATCATCTGCCTTGACCCCGGCCACGGCGGCACGGACGTCGGTGCCATCGGACACAAAGGAAATAAGGAAATCTACGAGAAGGATGTCACCCTCTCCATCGCCCTGCCGTTGCGCGACATGCTCACCTCTGCCGGTGCAAAGGTCGTCATGACCCGCAGCACCGACAAGGACGTCTATGGTCCATGGGCGGATGCAGACCCCGAGCTGCAGGCACGCTGCGATGTCGCAAATCAAGCGAATGCGGATGTCTTCGTCTCCATCCACATCGACTCTTTCTCCAATGGCTCTGTCGACGGCACCACGGCCTACTACTACCCCAAGACCGCAAAGGACCTGATGCTCGCCCAGATGCTGCACCAGTCCACCATGAACCTGCTCTCCATCCCTGACCGCGGTGTCCGCTCTGGGCATCTCTATGTGAATGTCAATACCAAAATGCCTTCCGTCCTGATGGAAATGGGCTATATCAGCAATCCGCACCGCGTCCAGATGCTGACGTCCAGCTGGGGGCCGAAGAGTATCGCCAAGAGCCTCTTCAAGGGACTGGTGGATTATTTTGCAGCATTATAAGAACCTTAGAGACTTTAGACATCAGACATCAGACTTCAGACTTCTAACTTCTGACCTCTGACAGTCTCTCCATTCTCACCCAAAGGAAAACGTATGAACAAACTATATGCACTCATAACCCCGCTGCTTTGCGTTGCGCTTCTATCCGGCTGCGGCGGCGATGGGAAAAAGCAGCCAGCGGGGACCGTCGTACCGCCAGCCGCCTCCTCGAGCCAGATCCCCGCCGAAAAAGAAGCGAGCCTCACTTACTACCTGCCCACAGAAGACGGCCTTCACATCCTTCCCGCCACGGTCAAAGTGAAAGCCGCTGACCGCACCGCGAAGACAGCCATCGAAGAAATGCTCCGCGCGGATCGAAAGTCCAAGTATCCCCTCGTTCCTGCCGGTACCCGCTTGAAGAGCGTCCATGTCGAAGACGGCACCTGCACCGTGAATTTCACGAAAGAGCTGAACCAGCTGCAGGGAGAGACCGGACAGTCCCTCTTCATCGCCATGACTGTCGATACGCTGACCGAATTTACCAATATCAAACGCGTCGAATTCCGCGCGGAAGGACAGCTTGTCAAGTTCCAGATCGATATGAGAAGACAATTCCTGCGCGATGAAGCCTTCATCAAGCAGACAAAAAAATAAGACAAGAAAAAAGGGGCTGTGAAGAAATGAATCCTCATTTCTTCACAGCTCCTTTTTCTTTGCTTTCATTTGGTTCAGGGTTCAAGGTTCAGGGTTGAGGTAGCGGCTTCGCCGCCTTTTTTAGAAGATGGTATTCTCGTATCGCAGCCTTCCCCTCTAGGGGAAGGCTGACGATACGAAAAGAACGCTCTCCGCAGTTCT
>JAIJLI010000458.1 GCA_022722495.1 Dialister sp.
GAAATGGCGTCTCACTGGATTTTAGCGTCGCTACGCTCCTAAAAATCCAGTTCGCTTGCACATATTGCCTTCGGCACTTCCCCCGAAGGGGGAAGCAAGTCATTACGGCGCTAACAATTTCCTTAACTTAATAGCATTACCCTAGAGGGGAAGGCTGCGATACGAGAATACCATCTTCTAAAAAAGGCGGCGAAGTCGCCACCTCAACCCTCAACCCTAAACCTTGAACCCTGAACCCTGAACCAAATGAAAGCAAAGTAAAAAGGGGCTGTGAAGAAATGAATCCTCATTTCTTCACAGCCTCTTTTTTATTGCATCAGAGGATATAGCCTTCCTTCATATGATATAATAATAGCGATAACTACGTATATGTCACGTCTACGGGGCGGGGCGATTTCTACGAATGACATCCACCGCCTACTTTCCCAAAAACTAAGGAGAACCCATGGATACAGAGCACATCAGAAATTTTTCCATCATCGCCCACATTGACCACGGCAAGTCCACACTGGCGGACCGCCTGATCGAGATCACCGGGACCGTGCAGAAGCGCGACATGGAAGCGCAGATCTTGGACACGATGGAGCTCGAGCGTGAGCGCGGCATCACCATCAAAGAACAGTCGGTGCGCCTGAACTACACGTATGAGGACGGCGAAACCTACGAGCTGAACCTCATCGATACCCCAGGGCATGTCGATTTCAACTATGAGGTCTCGCGTTCCCTTTCTGCCTGCGAAGGCGCGATCCTCATCATCGATGCGACGCAGGGCGTACAGGCGCAGACGCTTGCCAATGTATACCTCGCGCTCGACCATGATCTGGAGATCATCCCTGTTATCAACAAAGTCGACCTCCCGAGCGCAGACGTGGAGCGCGTAAAGACGGAAGTCGAGAATGTCATCGGCCTTGACATGTCGGAGGCGATCCCCGTCTCCGCCAAGACCGGGCAGAATGTCGAAGAAGTCTTGAAGCGTATCGTCGAGCAGGTGCCGCCGCCGGAAGACCATTCGAAAGCGCCGCTTCGCTGCCTTATTTTCGACTCCATTTTCGACTCCTACAAGGGCGCGATCGCCTATGTCCGTGTGAAGGATGGGGAGATCCGTGCGGGAATGAATATCCGCATGATGGCCTCCGGCAAGGTCTACACCGTGACGGAAGTCGGCTATTTCTCGCCCTTCCCGAAGCCCTGCGACGTCCTCACCTGCGGATCGGTCGGCTACGTGGCAGCCAGCATCAAGAATGTCTCCGACTGCGAGGTAGGGGATACCATCACGACTGAAGAGGGCGGTGCCAGCGAAGCACTGCCGGGCTACCGCAAGGCACTTCCGATGGTTTTCTGCGGTCTCTACCCGATCGAGAGCAAGGACTATGACAACCTGAAAGTGGCTCTTGAAAAGCTGCAGCTGAATGATGCGGCGCTTGAATACGTGCCGGAAACCTCTCAGGCACTGGGCTTCGGCTTCCGCTGCGGCTTCCTGGGACTGCTTCACATGGACGTCGTGCAGGAACGCCTCGAGCGTGAGTACCACCTGAAGCTCATCACCACCGCACCTTCGGTCATTTATCACGTTTACAAGACCGACGGCACGATGGTACCGGTGGACAATCCGGCGGAGCTCCCTCCGATGACCAAGATCGAGCATATCGAAGAGCCTGTCGCAAAGGTAGAGATCCTCGTCCCCTCTGATATGGTAGGGAATGTCATGGAGCTTGTGCAGAATCGCCGCGGCGTCTTCCAGACGATGACCTACCTCGATGAGACACGTGTCGACCTTTCCTATACCATCCCACTCTCGGAGATCATTTTCGACTTCTTCGATAAGCTGAAATCCTCCACCAAGGGCTATGCCTCCCTCGACTACCAGCTCTCCGGCTACCAGAAGACCGATGCCGTGAAGCTCGACATCCTTCTGAATGGTGACCTCATCGATGCCCTCTCCATCATCGTCCACCGAAGCAATGCTGCAGCCCGCGGCCGCATTCTCGCGCAGAAACTGAAAGATATCATCCCGCGCCAGCAGTTCGAGGTGCCGATCCAGGCGGCTGTCGGGAGCAAGATCATCGCTCGAGAGACCATCAAAGCCTATAAGAAGGACGTCCTCGCTAAGTGCTATGGTGGCGACGTCTCCCGTAAGAAAAAGCTGCTCGAAAAGCAGAAGG
>JAIJLI010000459.1 GCA_022722495.1 Dialister sp.
GCCACTAATCCCTAATCCCTAGCTACTCATCTGTGCTTGCCATGCGAACCATTGACTTTTATTTCCCAAAACTCATACATAATGTATCTACCTATACAGAAATAGTATACTCGATTTTAAGCAGTTTCATTCAATAAGGCTCTATGTTATAATGGAAAAAGTTCCAATCCATAGAGGAAAAGAACGGGGGTGGCAGTTTACTTCATGAAACGGGGTAAGCTCAAACTGCTGGGTTTCAACAATTTGACCAAGACACTCAGCTTCAATATGTACGACATCTGCTATGCCAGTACAGAAACAGAAAGAAAAAAATACATCGCTTACATTGACGAGGTCTACAGTGCCGAGCGCCTGACCCAGATCCTCGTGAAGGTCGCCGAGATGATCGGAGCCCATGTGCTGAACATCGCTTCACAGGACTATGACCCGCAGGGTGCATCCGTCACGATGCTGATCGCAGAGGAAGAAGTCGAGAAGCAGGATGTGGTGTGCCATCTTGACAAGAGCCATATCACTGTCCATACGTATCCAGAAATGCATCCGCAGGATGGCATCTGTACCTTCCGTGCAGAC
The DNA here is from genome assembly GCA_022722495.1 of Dialister sp. GTDB lineage: Bacteria > Bacillota > Negativicutes > Veillonellales > Dialisteraceae > Dialister. Next base: position 574 of record JAIJLI010000459.1, read on the forward strand.
ATCGATGTATCGACCTGCGGGAAGATCTCGCCTCTGAATGCGCTGAATTTTCTTCTCCAGTCCTTCGATGCAGATATCGTCATCACTGACTACCGCGTGCGCGGCTTTACGCGTGACGTGCAGGGCAAGAAGATCTTCATCGACCACCGTATCAATTCCATCCAGAACTACATGGCACCGAAGCTGCGCTATAAGTACGACATGGTGGACGTCAATGTATATCAGGAAAATATTTTCCACACGAAGATGCTGATCCATGATTTCAATCTGGATAACTACCTCTTCGATATGAAAGAGGCAGAGCTGGATCGCAAGGAAGGGAAACGCATCCGCCGCCTGCTGAAGCAGGAAATGTATGAGATCTTCAATGGCAGAAATCTTCCTGCCATCAAAGATTAAATATAAAGCGACTCCATTCGAAGTCGCCGACGCATAAAGTATCAGTCTTTTTTTTAGGAGGAAACAATGGATACTGCAAAACTCAAAGAAGAAGCACTCGCACTCAGAAGAGAAAAACATCAGATGATCAAGACCGACTTGAATGCTGCTGTCAAAAGCAATCACGACCTCGCGATCGTATACACCCCGGGTGTATCCGCTCCGTGCCTCGCGATCAAAGACGATGAAGACCTGTCCTTGGAACTGACCTGGAGAGGCAATGTCGTAGCCGTCATTTCCGATGGCACCCGTGTCCTCGGCATGGGCGATATCGGCGCAGCTGCTGCTATGCCGGTCATGGAAGGCAAATCCGCACTGTACAAGAGATTCGGACAGATCGATGCGATCCCGATCACTCTGGACACCAAGGATCCGCAGGAATTCATCCACACCGTCAAACTGCTGGAAAAGAACTTCGCCGGCATCAACCTCGAAGATATCTCTTCCCCGAAATGCTATGACATCGAAGACGAACTGAAAAAGATCATGAACATCCCGGTCTTCCACGATGACCAGCACGGCACTGCGATCGCTGCTCTGGCAGCACTCCTCGGTGCTCTCGAAGTCGTCGGCAAAAAGATCGAAGACGTGAAGGTCGTCATGAATGGCGCTGGCGCTGCTGGCACCGCGATCGCCCGTCTGCTCCTCGAAGACGGCGTAAAACCGGAAAACATGACCATCCTGAACTCCAAAGGCATCCTCTTTGACAATGGCAAGAGAGACCGCGTACAGCAGGAACTCATCACCAAAGTCAATCCGGAAAACAAACAGGGCACATTCGATGACGCTGTCAAAGGCGCTGATGTCCTCATCGGCTGCTCTGCACCAGGCGTATTCAACGTAGAAGCCATCAAGACAATGAACGACAAGAGCATTGTCTTCGCTATGGCAAACCCGGTACCGGAAATCATGTACGAAGAAGCCAAAGAAAAAGGCGTTTACATCTATGGTTCCGGCAGAAGCGATATGCCGAACCAGGTCAACAACTCCTCCGTATTCCCAGGCCTCTTCCGCGGCGCTCTCGATGTACGTGCCCGCCAGATCAATGAGGAAATGAAACTCGCTGCGGCTCATGCTCTCGCAGACCTCGCTATCCATAGCGGCAAACTCGACCCGGATCATGTCGTCGTCGACGTATT
>JAIJLI010000460.1 GCA_022722495.1 Dialister sp.
AGCCCGCTCCCCCTTCGTATTTTCTCCCACCACATTTCCCAATTTCCTTCCCCCATGTGATATAATAGGAAAAGCGACTATGAACGGCTTTTATTTTTGATATACAATGCAAAAATATTTTTTTAGAGCCGGCGACTGCCGGCTCCGACAACTGAATAGGAGGTTCTATCCATTTTGGCAAAAGCAAGATTACAGATCATTCCATTAGGAGGCCTTGGAGAAATCGGGAAGAACATGACTGTATTCCGTTACGGCGACGAAATTATCGTAATCGATGCAGGCATGGCATTCCCAGAAGAAGACATGCTCGGGATCGACATCGTCATCCCGGACTTTTCCTACCTCATCGAACACAAAGACGAGATCAAAGCCATCCTCATCACCCACGGACACGAAGATCACATCGGGTCCCTTTCCTACCTGCTTCGCGAAGTGAACGCCCCGGTCTACGCCACACGCCTCACCTGCGGCCTCATCGAAGGCAAACTCAAAGAAGCACACATCACAAACTACGACCTGCACACCGTCAAACCCGGTGACGAATTCAAAACAGGCCTTTTCAAATTCGGCTTCTTCCACGTCTGCCACTCCATACCGGACTCCTGCGGCATCTACCTGCGCACCCCGGTCGGCACCATCGTCCATACCGGCGACTTCAAATTCGACCACTCTCCGGTCGACGGCGAACTCACCGACATGTACAAGCTCGCCGAGCTCGGCCACAGAGGCGTCCTGTGCCTTCTCGCCGACTCCACGAACGCGCAGAATCCCGGCTACACCCCTTCCGAAGCCATCGTATCCAAGTCCCTCATGAGCGCTTACGCCGATGCCAAAGGCCGCATCATCCTTGCCACCTTTGCATCGAACGTCTCCCGCATCCAGATGGCCGTCGACGCAGCAGTCGCTAACAAAAGAAAAGTCTGCGTCTTCGGCCGCTCCATGGTGAACGTCGTCGGCATCGCCCAAGAGCTCGGCTACCTCAAAGCCCCGGAAGGCACCTTCATCGAGCCGGAAGAGCTTAGTCACTACAGAGACGACCGCCTCTGCATCCTGACCACCGGCAGCCAAGGCGAACCGATGGCCGGCCTCTCCCGCATGGCCGACGGCTCCCACCGCCAGGTCCAGATCCACGCAGGCGACACCGTCATCATCTCCGCCTCCCCGATCCCTGGCAATGAGACCAGCGTCGGCCGCACCATCGACAGCCTGATGCGCCTCGGCGCCCACGTCGTCACCAGCACCACCACCCGCGTCCACGTATCCGGCCACGGCTCTCAGGAAGACCTGAAGACCATGCTCTCCCTCGTCAAGCCGAAATACTTCATCCCCGTCCACGGCGAACACCGCATGCTCGTCAGCCACGCAGAACTCGCAGAAAGCCTCGGCGTCGAAAAGAAAAACATCCTGATCGGCGAAAACGGCACCCTCTTCGAATTCACCAGCCGCGGCGGCAAGATCAATCCGCAGCGCGTCCAGGCCGGCCCCGTCTTCGTCGACGGCCTCGGCGTAGGCGACGTAGGAAACATCGTCATCCGCGACCGCCAGCAGCTCGCCCAGGACGGCGTCGTCATCGTCGTCATCGCCCTCGAAAAGGGTAGCAACCAAGTCTTAGCCGGCCCCGACATCGTCTCCCGCGGCTTCGTCTACGTGAGAGACAGCGAGGCCCTCCTGATCGAAGCCAGAGAACGCATCGAGTCTGTCCTTGACCGCTGCGAAGCCGGCAACGTCTCCGAATGGAACGCCATCAAGACCCAGGTGAGAGACGCCCTCGGCAAATACTTCTTCGACCGCACCAAGCGCCGCCCGATGATTTTGACCATCATCCAGGAAGTAAAATAAATGGCAACAAAAAAATCCTTCAGCTCTATGCTGAAGGATTTTTTATTGACCTATCATCAAGAGAGCAAGCAATAGCGCCCTCACTCTTTCCCCTCTCCCTTCACAGCACAAATCCTATTCATTCTGTATAGTCCATGCCCGCTACCCGAAACAATCAGACCCGTTTGCTTTAACTTGCGAAGAAATTTCCCCACTGAAGACGGCGCCAATTCAAACTGCCCCACCAAATCCTTTCGCCTGAAATCTGCCTCAAACCCATATGTTTCCAAAATCCGAAAAACGCGATCTCTTTCTCGGACGGAATAACCA
>JAIJLI010000461.1 GCA_022722495.1 Dialister sp.
CCCTTTACTCTTGCATACCGCCACTGCCCTGAACCACAAAAGGAGACTTGTCCCCATCCAAGTCCCCTTTGCCTTTACTTTTTATTTTTATTTTTCTTCTTTTTCTTATCCTTCTTGCCTTTTTTGTGCTTCTTGCACTTCTTGATCTTGGCGGAGATGAGCCTCTCCTCCTCCGGAAGCGTCAGCTCCTCGCCGACCGGATACATCTCCTCTTCGGAGAGCTCCCAGTCGCCATCGATATTATCTTCGCCATCGGGCCGTCCCAGCGTATGGGTCTTGTATTCGATATTGATATCGCTCCCATCCGTATCCAGAGAGACAGCCGCTTCGCCGCCTTTCTCGATCAGGTCGGTCAGGATCTCCTCCATCTCATCGGCAAGAGCGATGAGATCCTTCAGACGTTCTTCCTCCGCCGGACGGTTATCCAAGCTCGGATCCAGCATATAGCTCTGCAGGAATGCGCGGTCTTCATCGATCCGCCGGCTCATAGCCGAGAGAATTTCCTTCCAGTTCTTTGTCTCCATTTGTTACTCCTTTGCGGAAGCCGTGCCTTCCGTCACCAATACCTTGTCGATGCGCCTGTTGTCGCAGTCTACGATCTCAAAGGTAAAACGCCCATATGTGACCTTCTCCGTTTCCTTCGGGATATAGCCTAGAAGGTAAGTAAGGAAACCGCCGAGCGTCTTGTAGTAGGCCTCTTTCTCTCCGGGCAGTTCTCCCTCGATATGGAAATGCTCGCGGAAATCATCGATGGAGCACAGCCCCTCCACCAGCCAGGCATGTTCGCCGCGGCGGATGAATTTATTCTGCTCCTCCAGGATATCCTCCTTGTCTCCGGGCATATCCCCTACGATCTCCTCCAGCACATCATGCAGCGTCACGAGGCCGGACAGCGTCCCGTACTCATCGATGACGATCGCCTCATGCACCCCGCGCGTGCGGAAGAGCTGTAGGAGCTTCGTCAGGATGAGCGTCTCCGGGATGAAAAGCGGCTGATGGATCGTATCCATGATCGATGCCTTCAAAGGCTTGCCCGGATGCTTGTGCTGATCGATCAGGATCTCCGAGACATCCGCAAGACCCTTGAAATCATCCAGCGAGCCCTTGCCGACCGGCAGCCGGAAATGGGATGACTCCATCATATCCGCCCAGATCTTCTTCTCTTCATCCTCCAGATCCAGCCAGTCAAGCTGCGGACGCGCCGTCATGCAGTCCGACGCCGTACGGTCATTCAACTCAAAAACATTATCAATGATCTCAGGCTCTTCCTTATCGAAGGTACCGAGGCGCGCGCCCTGCTGAAGAAGGACCTTGATCTCCTCCTCCGACACCGGCTGCTCGCCGCCCATCTTCACACCGAGGAAGCCCACCACGATCTTCGTCGACCATGTGGAGAACCACACCAGCGGCCGACATACCGTCGCCATGATGATCATCGGACGTGCAATGACGCACGCCGCCTTTTCCGGCACCGCGATGGCGATCCACTTCGGTGCCAGCTCGCCGATGATGAGCGAGAAATACGTGACAAGCACCATCACCGTCACCATGCTGATCTCGCGCGCATATGGAGCGAGCAGGGGGACCTTCTCCATCTCACTCGCCAAAGGCCCCGCCAGCGACGCGCCTGAAAACATACCCGTGATGATGCTGATGGTGGTGATGCCCACCTGAATGGTCGCAAAAAGCTCTTCCTTCTCCTCGGCAAGGCGCAGCGCATACACCGCGCTCTTATTGCCCTCGTCGATGAGCTCCTGCAGCTTCGTCTTCCGCGCTCCGACGATGGCGATCTCCGCCAGAGAACATACCGCATTGCCTAAAACAAGCAGGATAATGATGATCAGTTCAAGCCATATGTGGCCGTCGTCCATCTTCTTTTCTACCTCCTGGGAAAACACTATTGAACGATGTGTCTCTATTATAGCATGAAATAAATGCCGCGAGGGAAAAAGATGGGATGGATAAAGGCTCAGGGTTCAGGGTTCAGGGTTCGGGGTTCAGGGTTCAGGGTTCAGGGTTCAGGGTTCAGGTGGCGGCTTCGCCGCCTTTTTTTAGAGGATGGTATTCTCGTATCGCAGCCTTCCCCTCTAGGTAATGCTATTAAGTTAAGCGGCAGAACGTTCTTGGCTCCCCATCGGGG
>JAIJLI010000462.1 GCA_022722495.1 Dialister sp.
GCCTTGTTCTTGGCTTCTTCGGCGGTCTTCTTCGCTTCGCCGAGCTGATTCATCAAGTCATCTACGGGAGACGTTTTCTTTTCTTCTTTGGCTTCGGTTTCTTTCATCGGTTCTTCGACGTCGATTTTCTTCTTATCTTCCTTCATCCAGGAGCCTCCTATGTTTTCCCTTTTAATAACAGATCCAGCCGCTGCTGCATGAAACGCATCATACCAACAATGCGGCTGTACTGCATCCGTGTCGGTCCTAAGACGGCCACGGAGCCAATGACCCGGCCGCCGGATGTGAACTGCGCTCTGACAACAGACAAATCCGAGAGCGACTTCATCGGATTCTCTGTCCCGATATGCACAGCGATAGGCTGATCGGAAGAGGAAAGAAGCATACTTTCAAGCATGTCTCTTTCCTCTAAGAGATTCAGTATATCCTGCATCTTTTCTACATTTTTAAACTCCGGCTGCTCGATCAGCTGCGAAGCTCCGCCGGCGTAGACCTCTTTCTGCGGGCTCACAGCCTTTTGCAGTGCCTGAAAGACCGACAGATAGGGTGTCAGATCCTTTTCTACGTCTCGCTGGAAGGAGAGGATCATCTCTTCATCCGTATGGCCGATCTCCCTGCCATGCAGGAAATGATTCAGCTTATCCGCGAGGAGCTGCATCTCATCGAAGGAGGATCCTTTCGGAATATCCACCACCGCATTCGATACATCGCCCTGATCCGTCACGACAAGGAGGATCGCCCGACTGCCATCGAGCGGAAGGAAACGGACGTAATTGAATTTCTTCTGTCCCGCAGAAGCTGCGACCGACAGCGTATGCGTCAGCACCGCTACGGCTTTGGCCATATTCCGGAAGATCTCTTCCTGACGGTTCACATGATCCATCAGCATGTGGTCGATCATGTGCTCTTCTTCCGAAGAGACCGGAGCAGGCTGCATCAGCCAGTCCACATAGAAACGGTATCCTTTGATCGAAGGGATGCGCCCAGCGGAGGTATGCGGCTGCTCAAGATAGCCTTCATCCTCTAAGTCCTGCATCTCATTTCGGATCGTCGCGCTCGATACACCCAAGTCATACTTCCGTGCGATCGTGCGCGAACCGACCGGTTCGGCCGTGTCTGCATAGTCCTGCACCACCGCCCATAGGACGCGCCGTTTTCTTTCATTCAGTTCATTCACACCATGTCCGGTGCTTTCTTGGTTGATTCTACGTGCCATATATATCACCTGAATTTATTAGCACTCATTATCCCCGAGTGCTAACTTACGATATTAGAATAGCATTCACCTATGGGAATGTCAAGGATATTTTCGATTTCTTCTGAAAAAACGGGGGTAATGGTTTGAGGGTTCAGGGTTCAGGGTTCAGGTGCGGCGCATAAGAATATAGAAGCGCCGCGGAGTATAAAATAATGGCGATGCCCGTAGGTGGTATTTAGTCACCAATCACTGGTCACAAGTTACTTGAGATTTCTAATCCCCAATCCCTAGCCACTCATCCTTGCTTTCAAATAAGATCTCTTTTACTCTTATTGATTTTCATGTATTTTAGTCATATAATAATTGTAGTAAATTACTACAAGAAGGAGGATATATCATGAATACGATTCCTGTTCGCATGGACAAAACGCTTTTTGATTCTGCCAGTATTGAAGGCAAAGCAGAATTTCGTTCGGCAGCCCAGCAGCTCAATTTTTGGGCTTTGGTCGGAAAAAATGCACTCGCCAATCCTGATTTACCTGTAGATTTTATTCGTGACATTCTCATTGCGAAGAATCAGGAAACAGAGCCTTTCACCTTCGAGGAAGATCATGGAAATTAAGCAAACTCGAATTTTTAAAAGCACATACAAGCGACTTTTCCTAAAACAGCGAAAAAGCGTGGATCATGCGATTCGGCTTATTATCGAAAATCCATCGATCGGTGAGCAAAAGAAAAGTGATCTCAGCGAAGTCTTTGTGTACAAATTTAAAGTTGACGCGCAGTTGTACCTTTTGGCGTATACTTTTGATCCGGTCACCTTGACACTGATCATGCTTGGGGTTCATGAAAATTTTTATAGAGACTTAAAACGAATGCCTTATTTGAAAAAATAAAAACAGGGTTTGCGAAAAATGATAAATCATTTTTCGCA
>JAIJLI010000024.1 GCA_022722495.1 Dialister sp.
GCGACGATGCGGGGATAAGGCCAGTTACTCATGCGCGTTGTCCTGTTTCACCATCAAAGAGGTGCAGATGTTCCAAAGGCAGATGCAGCCATAGCGTGCTGCCTGCCGCCGGGCGCTGCTGGTGCGGCAGTCTGACCACCAGCTTCTGTTCGCCCCAGCGCCCGTGAGCGAGGTTATCGGCACCTAAAATTTCCAGGGTGTCCATCAGCAGCGGAATACCACCTTGCGCCTGCGAGCTTAAGATAAAATGCTCCGGACGGATACCGAGCGTCATTTTACGCCCAGCGTGGCGCCGGTGCTCATGATTCGTCGGCAGCTGCATGCCGCCCGCCAGCTCAAAGCGACCGCCGTCATCGCTGATGCGCCCTTCCAGCAGGTTCATGGCCGGGCTGCCGATAAAGCTCGCCACAAAGCGGCTGGCTGGCTTCTCATACACTTCCACCGGGGTGCCGATCTGCTCGGCAACGCCTTTATTCATCACCATCACCCGCTGGGCAAGGGTCATCGCCTCCACCTGGTCATGGGTGACGTACAGCGAGGTGGTTTTCAGGCGGCGATGCAGCTGCTGCAGTTCCAGACGCATCTGCACGCGCAGCTTGGCGTCGAGGTTTGACAACGGTTCGTCGAACAGGAATACCGCCGGGTCACGCACGATGGCGCGGCCCATCGCCACGCGCTGGCGCTGGCCGCCGGACAGTTCCCGCGGGCGGCGCTTGAGCAGACCATCCAGCTCAAGAATGCGCGCCGCCTCCTGCACCCGCTCGGCGATCAATCCCTTACCCATGCCGCGAATCTTCAGCCCCCACGCCATGTTCTCTTCCACGCTCATATGCGGATAAAGGGCATAGTTCTGGAACACCATCGCGATGCCGCGATCCTTCGGCTCCATCTCGGTCACCCGTTTACGATCGATCCAGATATCGCCGCTGGTCACCCGTTCAAGTCCCGCGACCATCCGCAGCAGCGTTGATTTCCCGCAGCCATTCCGTCCAAGGAAGGTGACGATGCTGCCCTTTCTGATGAGGCCGCTCGCCCCTTTCAGCACCTTATGATCGCCGAAGGTCACATGAATGTCAGAAATTCGAATTGCAATATCAGCCATCATGCGCTCCTCCTTAACAGATACAGGAAAAATGGAGCACCAAGAAAGGCCATGATGATGCCCGCAGGGATCTCTATCGGTGAGAAGAGAACACGTCCGAGCGTATCACAGAAGACGAGTACCCCCGCCCCCAGGATAGCTGAGCCCGGTACGACATACTTGTAGTCCGTCCCGACGATCAGGCGGACAATATGCGGCACAACAAGACCGACAAAACCTATAAGCCCCGCGATGCTGACTGCACCGGCAGCAAGAAGCGCTGCTACGGCTGTCATTGTGAAGCGGACTTTCTCGACAGGAAGACCAAGCCCGCGCGCCGTCTCATCGCCAAGAGAGAGTATGGTGAGTGCCTTGCATCCGCAGATGGCAAAGACAAGCCCTAAGATCGTGTACGGGAAAAGAGACTCAACCTGCGGCCAGCTGCGTGCGGAAAGACCACCGACCATCCAGAGAAGCGCCCCCTGTACTTTATCCGAGTAGAAGACGAGCAGCGCCGAAATCCCACTCCCGAGAAATGCACTGACGGCAACACCTGCCAGAATGATACGGCTAGGCCGGATACCATTCTTCCACGCAAGAGCATACACCGCCGCTGCGGAAAGCATCGCGCCGATGAAAGCCACTGGCGTCAGCAGAAGCGATGCCTCCGGCATGAAAATCAGCATAATGACCCCGGCAAGACCTGCGCCGGAAGAAACACCCACGATGCCTGGATCCGCCAGCGGGTTCTTCATCACCGCCTGCAGGATCGCTCCCGATACGGCGAGATTTGCCCCGACCAGCGCCCCTACGATATTTCGCGGGAATCGGATATTCCAGATGACCATCTCATCGGTCGTCTGGACATTTCCCATGAGCGTATGCAGGATCACCCCAAAGGAAATATCTGCCGATCCGAAAAGAAGACTTGCGATCATGGCAAAGACAGTGAATACGGCAAAGCAGCCAATGATCGCTATGCGCAGCGCCTTGCTCTTCCCTGTCTCATATTCGCCTTTTTTACTCATCCTTCCTCCTCATAGAACTATATGATAAGACTTACTATGTTTTATTATACCACGATTGTCTCCGCTTCTTTCAAATTTTAAAGCATTTTTAATCTAGCGGGAAAATCTATGGCAGCGCCTTGTATAAAAGCTCTTGTGCAAAACTATATCCGTCCCTGCATCGGCCTTCTTTAAAAGGCTCCCCTGTCACCCGCATACGGCATATCACGCTCTCTGCAAACGGAGAACGAAGGGCCTTACCTCATCTTTTCCATCTTCACGCGAAAGGCGATCTTTCTTGCGGTCATCATGCCATCAAAGTGAATGGTATAGGCCTGCTCGGCTTCCTGCACCTCTTCCACAGTGCCTTCGCCAAAGACGCGATGGCGGATGCGATCGCCTGCCTTGAATCGAATCCCGGAAGACGCATCCTCACGCAGGCCTTCTTCCATGCGCTCGATATAGGAGAGACTTTCTGCTTTGTATTCGTCTGTCAGCGGCGGATCATAAAAAAGAGTGTCCGGATCGATATCGAAAACGAATCGGGACGGATAGCGGGGCGCACCATCGAGCCCCCATCCGCCCGCCTCGGAGAGGTAGAGCCCTTTCTCAGCGCGAGTCAGAGCAACAAAAGCGAGCCGACGCTCTTCTTCCATCGCCTGACGGGTGCGCGTCTTCCTTGATGGAAAAATGCCTTCATTCATACCGCAGAGAAAGACGTAGGGAAATTCCAGCCCTTTCGCCGTATGAATGGTCATGAGCTTCACCTTGTCCTCTGAAGGCGATGTGTCCAGATTGGAGAAAAGGGCTGCATGTGCGAGATAGTCAGCGATGCCCGTCTCTTCGCCGGCGGTCATTTCATACTCGAAGACGGACTGCTTGAGTTCCGCAAGATTATCCAGACGCTCCTGGCTCCCCACGGTACGCATCATTTCCTCATAACCGCTCTCATCCAGTAAAGCAGAAAGGATCTCCGAAACGGGCTTCCCTTCCCTATCTTTGGAAAAGTTTTCGATGAGTTCAACTAAATCAGAAGCCCTTGTCCCTTTGAAGATCGGATCGTCCATGTGCGATGTGAGTGCTTCATAGAGAGTGATCTCCTGCTGCCGGGCAATCATTTCCAAAAACTGCATGCGCTTAGGGCCCATGTTTCGTTTCGGGACATTCACGATGCGCCTGAAAGCCATATCATCCTTGTATACAAGCATACGAAGATAGCAGAGGGCATCCTTGATCTCCATCCGCGAGAAAAACTGCGTCCCGCTGTACATGGTATAGGGGATCTTTTCTTTGAGGAGTGCTTCCTCAAGATTCCTTGTCACGTAGTGAGCCCGATAAAGAAGCGTCATGTCCTTGTAGGGAATGTGATGGTCATGAAGCATGTGTATTTCTTCGCAGATCCTTCGGGCTTCATCCTCTGCTGTTTTCAGATGGAAGCAGGTCACCTTCTGACCACTCGGCTGATGAGCGATGAGATCCTTCCTCATGCGATTCTGATTCTTTGAAATCAGTGAATTGGCCGCTGCAAGGATTTCCGGCGTCGATCGGTAGTTGTCATTCATCATGATCGTCTTCACGTCGGGGAAATGCTTGTCAAAGTCCAAAAGAAAGCGAATATTCGCCCCTCGCCAGGTGTAAATCGTCTGGTCCGGATCACCCACGACGAAAAGATTTTTATGATAGCCAGCCAGCACACGCATCAGCTCGTACTGGAGCGGGTCGATATCCTGAAACTCGTCCACCATGATGTACTCGAGACGTGACTGCCACTTCCGACATATGTCTTCTTGCTCTTCAAAAATATAAAGCGTGAACTTGATGAGGTCATTGTAGTCGAGGGCAAAGCATTTTTTCTCCTGATAAAGGTATCCGTAGAAAATGATGTCCTCTACATTGCTCGCCTTGTGGTATTTTTCGTAGAGTGTGGAGATCGGCATCGCGATCATATCCCGATAGTACTCCGGCTCAAAGACGCACTTCTTCATCTCGATCATGTCACGCGCTTTGGAAAAAGGCATATCACGCAGTGTCAGCTCCATTTCCTCATACACCATCGAGAGCATATCATCAATATCTGCATTGTCAATCACCAGAAAGCTTTTCGGATACGACACAGCATAGCTGTCCTCCTGCAGGACTGACACGCAGAAGGAGTGGAAGGTGGAAATATAGCCCGTATCTTCATCTCCCGTCAGCTGATGGATACGCATCGCCATTTCCCGCGCGGCTTTATTCGTAAATGTCGCACAGAGAATATGACCGGGAAGGATGCCGAGCTCATTCACAAGGTATGCGAATCGATGCGTCAAAGCGCGCGTCTTTCCGCTCCCTGCACCTGCGATCACACGCACCACACCCTCTGTCGTCGTCACAGCTTCTTTCTGCCGCTCATTGAGCCCTGCCAGTACATCCTGCATCGTTCTCTTCCTCCCTGCGAATGGTTTTCTCTATTGTAACATATAGGAGGAGCGGTGGACTAACGACAGGGATCTCTCCTTTGACCGCCATAAAGAAACGCGGATGACATCCTTTTCCTATATCATCCGCGTTTCTTTATTCACTTTTTCTGACTTCCGTCCGATGGAGCTCACTGCCGTCAGGGAGATAGCCTGTCAGTATGAGCGCATCCTCGCTGGCCTCAAGTACCACATAATTGTCTGTTTCCGGCTGCGGTGCCGTATATTCATCGAGAGCATGCTCTTTCCAAAGTCCCGGATAACGAACATTGCCGGAAAGTCCAAGGATCACATACGCCGGCCCCTCTGGATTTCTCTTAAAATCATATACATGACCGCGATCACGATAGGTATGAAGATGTGCGGAGAGTACCAGATCCACGCCTGTCTCATCGAAGATCGGCATGAAGGTCTTCCCTTCTTCAGAGAAGCCCTCTTGACGGGCCGGCCGCGAGGGATCGGCGAAGCTGTACTGGAAAGGATCCTTGTGCATCAGGACCACTTTCCATTTCTTTTTAGATTGCAGGATATCCTTTTTCGCCCAGACCTTTTCTTTTTCGTAGAGATCCGGTATCCATTCCTTTTCTTCATAGAGCGATGTATCGAGTACCGTGAAATGAACATCGCCCCAGTCGAAAGAGTAGTAGTGGTTCGGGAGAGTGCTGTCTCCATTCTGAGGCACGTTGAAATGTGATGTATAGCGCTCCGGGAGCATCATCTTCCAGTCGAGCGTGTACGCCTCGTGATTTCCGAGCGCTGGCACAAGCGGAATATCCGAAATGGTGGGCTCAACCGATTTCAGCCAGGTCTGCCACTGGTACTCATCCTCGCCATTGTCTACAATGTCCCCAAGATCGACGAAGAAATCCGCATCCTTGTTCCGTGCCATCGCGCCTTTGAACAACTTCTCCCAGTCCGCATAGTCCGAGCTCTGTGAATCAGAGACAACGACTGCCTTGAAAGATTTGCTGTCGTCGGTCTTCAGCGGATACCACTCACTGACCGTGTCCCCTGTGCGCGTGCGATATTCGTAGTCTGTGCCCTTGGTCAGATTCGTGAGACGCGCCGTGTAGAGATAGCTATCCGAGACACCGTTATTCCCTTTGTATGATTTCGACGTGGCTTTCTCAGACGAGATCCTATCGCTCCCTTTCATGCGATACTCCAGCGTGCAGTCTTTCTCTGTCTTGAGCTGCCACATGATCGTGCGCTCTTTGGTATTATCCGCTGCTACGATCTGGCGCAAAGCCTGCGGCTGCATCGTCTGAATCACCGAAGAAGAAGCGGAAGAGGCTCCCTTTCCCGTGCTTGCCCCGCAGGCAGAGACTGCCAGCGCCGAAAGCGCGAGTACTGCTCCAAAGCATATTTTCCAGTATGTCATAATTTTATAGTTCCTTCCTTCAGGTATCCGTGTTTCCCTGTTTTTACTTTAGTATAAAGAGAATCGCTCTTCATCGCAAATACCTGTCTTTTATCCATACCTATGCGCAAGGAGCATGGGGGATCCACCTCCCGCCATCAAAAGAAATGCGGATCGTATGTCAAAATGTCCATGGTTCCCATTTCTGCTGGCAGCAGGGCGACTGGGCGCATACAAAAACCGCCCTGCCATATAAAAGGCAGGGCGGTATGTAAAAAGATCGGAGCCAGCGGCTCTACGCTTTGGCTGCCGCTTCCATAGCTGCTTTGGCAGCCTTAATTGTCTTTTCGATATCTTCGTCGCTATGAGCATAGGACATGAAGAGTGTCTCAAAAGGAGACGGAGCCAGATAGATATGCTGATCGAGCATAGAGAGGAACCATGCTTTGAACTGCGATGCATTCGCATCACAGGCATCCGGGTAGTTCAACACTTCTTTTTCAGAGAAGAAAATACCAAACATGGAGCCAGACTGGTGGCAGATGAGCGGGACGCCCGCTTTGTCAGCCGCCTCTTTCCAGCCCTCAAGCAGAGAGGCGGTTTTCTTTTCAAGGATCTCATCAAAATGCGGGATCGCCATCATCTGCTTCAGCGTTTCGATACCGGCTGTGACAGCAAGCGGATTTCCGGAAAGGGTGCCTGCCTGATAAACAGAACCATCCGGAGCGATGCAGTTCATGATCTCTCTCTTTCCGCCGTAAGCCGCTGCTGGGAGGCCGCCGCCAATGATCTTGCCGAGGCAGGTCATATCCGGGCGGATATGGTAGCGCGCCTGCGCCCCGTGGAAAGAGGTACGGAAGCCACACATGACTTCATCAAAAATGAGGACAGTGCCATGCTTTTCAGTCTCTGCTCGGAGCGTTTCAAGGAAACCCTTGACCGGAGGCACGCAGCACATATTGCCTGCGACCGGCTCAACAATGACAGCAGCGATCTCATCCCCCTCTTCATCCATCAGCTTTTTGAACGCATCGATGTCATTATAAGGGGAAACGAGGGTATCCTTTGCGGTGCCTTTCGTGACACCCGCACTGTCCGGACTGCCAAAGGTCGCTGCGCCGGAACCCGCCTTGACGAGAAGGCTGTCGCCGTGTCCATGGTAGCAGCCTTCAAATTTCAAGATCTTATCACGGCCGGTATAGCCTCTCGCTGCACGAAGTGCGCTCATCGTCGCTTCAGTGCCGGAGTTCACCATACGGAGTTTTTCGATGGAAGGATAGACTTCGTGAATCAGCTCAGCGATTTCTGTCTCCATCGGTGTCGGCGCACCATAAGAGGTGCTTCGCTCAGCTGCTTTCTGAATGGCAGCAATGACAGCTGGATGTGCGTGTCCGAGGACCATCGGTCCCCAGGAGCCGACGTAATCGATATAGGTATTTCCATCGATATCTGTGATATGAGAACCTTTCGCCGACGCAATGAAGGGCGGCGGGCAGCCCATGTGCGGGTAGGAACGGACAGGACTATTGACCCCGCCGGGCATGAATTTCCGCGCTTCTTCAAACGCAGCTTTGGATTTCGTGAGATCGATCATTTCCCTGCTTCCTCCTTCATCCATTTCGCTACATCAGGCGCATGATAGGAAATGATGATATCGCTGCCGGCGCGTTTCATCGAGAGCAGGGACTCCATAACGATCCTCTTTTCATCGATCCAACCCTTGGCAGCAGCCGCTTTTACCATGGCGTATTCACCGGATACATTGTAGCAGGCCACCGGACGATCAATGCGGTCGCGCACCTGACGGACAATATCGAGGTAAGCGAGAGCCGGCTTCACCATGATGATGTCAGCGCCCTCTTCCATGTCGAGATCCACTTCCTTCATCGCTTCGCGGCTGTTTGCCGGATCCATCTGGTATCCTCTTCTGTCGCCAAACTGCGGTGCAGAGTCAGCCGCATCGCGGAATGGACCATAGTAGCCGGATGCATATTTCACGGCATACGACATGATGGATACCTGCGCGAGGTCATTCGCATCGAGTGTCTCACGGATCTTTGCGATACGGCCGTCCATCATATCGGACGGTGCGATGATGTCGGCGCCGCATTCTGCCTGAGAAAGTGCGACTTTCGCCAGAAGTTCCAGTGTCGGGTCGTTATCGACTTCATGGCCTTTCAGCTGCCCGCAGTGCCCGCTTGTCGTATACTGGCAAAGGCAGACATCCCCCACGATGACCAGATCCGGTACGGCTTCTTTGATGGCACGAATGGCACGCTGCACGGGGCTCGTCATATCCCAGGCGGAGGATCCCTTGTCATCTTTGTATTCCGGCAGACCAAAGATCTCTACCGCTGGGATACCGAGCTTGTATACTTCTTCTGCCATCTTGACCGCATTGTCGACGGAGAGATGGTACTGTCCCGGCATACTCGGGATTTCTTCCCTCACATTCGTTCCTGGTACGACAAAGATCGGGTAGACGAAATCATTCAGTTCCAGAGAGTTCTCTCTGACTATGCTGCGAATGGCAGCTGTTCTTCTTAAACGACGAGGGCGAAGAGTATTGAGTTTCATGATTGTCAGACTCCTTTGAATAAGTGATATACCGTCTGCTTCCACAGGCGAAAATGATACGCAGGGTGCAAGGTTATCGGGAGAGCCCCTTTGATTCTGTTTGAAGCTCTGCTTGGATAGGGAATAAGAGGAATTGCTGATTCTATCTGATAGCGATTCCATCAGTATTTTCCCGGATTCTTCTCGATCGCTTCCACCAGTCCATCGATGGTATAGACATCAGAAACGATATGCGGTGCAAAGCCGTAGCTGAGGCAGGTGTCTGCGGTGATCGGTCCGATGCAGGCGAGCGCGACGCCTTCCAAGAGCTCCTTCTTCCCATCCAGCAGCTTCATGAGATTGTGAACGGTCGATGAGCTTGTGAAAGTGATGATATCGACTTCATGATGTGAGAGAAGAGAAATCAGCTGATCCTTGTACTCCAGATCCGGCGTGGTCATGTATGCTTCAGCGACGACGCAATGTGCGCCCATCGCATTGATTCCTTCAGGGAGAATATTTCTCGCTTCCTTTGCACGAGGAAGGAAGATGCGATCGCCTTTCTGCACGTGCTTTTTCATTTCTGCCAGGAGATCTTCCGCCTTGTATTTTTCCGGCACGCAGTCACAGGAAAGACCGTATTTTCTAAGCTCTTTCGCCGTGACAGGTCCGATGGCTGCGATCTTTACATGTCCGAGCGCACGGACGTCTTTGCCCTGCCGGAAGAGACGGTCGAAGAAGCAGTTTACCCCATTCTGACTGGTGAAAACGATCCACTGGAAGGAGGAGATCTCTGCAATGCCTTTGTCAAGACCTGCATAGTCATCTGACGGAGCGGAGATGGAGATCGTAGGGATCTCTTCGCAGAGCGCGCCTTTGGCATCGAGTACATGCACGAGCTTCGACGCCTGACTGCGGGAACGGGTCACGACGATGCGTTTTCCGAAGAGCGGACGATTGTCAAACCAGTCCATGGTGCTTCGCAGGTTTACCACATCCCCGACGACGAAGACAGCCGGCGGCTTAATCCCGAGCTTCTTCACATCTTCTGCCGCTTTTTCAAGTGTCGTGGTATAGGTCTCCTGGTACGGCCGCGTCCCCCAGCGTACAAATGCTGCCGGTGTCTCACCCGCGCGTCCGTACTTCATCAGCTGGGAAGCAATCATCGCGGTATGGCCGACGCCCATCAGGAAGATCAGTGTATCGACACCGCCTGCCAGCTTGTCCCAGTGAATGGAAGACTGGTCTTTCGTCGGGTCTTCATGTCCGGTAATGACGGCGAAGGATGCTGCCACACCGCGATGTGTGACCGGAATGCCCGCATAGGCCGGCGCTGCGATAGCACTCGTGATGCCGGGTACTTCTTCGAAAGGCACGCCATGCGCGCGGAGTACCTCGATCTCTTCCCCGCCGCGTCCGAAGACGAAGGGGTCACCGCCTTTGAGGCGGGCAACGATCTTCCCCGCCTCGCCTTTTTCGGCCAGAAGCTCGCTGATCTCATGCTGCTTCATGGTGTGACAGCCTGCTTTTTTCCCGACATAAATGTATTCGTAACCAGGCTTCGCATATCTCAAAAGACGTGGATCCGCCAGATAATCGCCGACGATCACATCGGCTTCTTCTAGGCAGCGCTTGCCCTTCAGTGTCAAAAGTTCCGGATCTCCCGGACCAGCTCCGATCAAATATACTTTCCCTTTTTTCATAGAAATCTCCTCGTGTTCGTTAGTGGGTAGTTCTTGATATAATGAGGGGTCAGACGTGACGGGTGACTGAAATACCACAGTCACCCACTATGTATTCAGCGCATGACCTCGCTCCTATGAGCCCCTATCAGGGGAGCCGGAGCGCACCCGATAGGCTCCTCAGATCTTACACCTGTTTTTAAATTTTCTGCATTTCCTCAAGCACTTCTCTTCCGCCGGCATCCAAAAGCTCTGCCGCCAGAGCCTTCCCGACGGATACGGCTTCAGAAACAGCAGCCGATCTCTCGCTGCGATAGAGTCTCTTTCCATCGGTGGAAGCGATAAAGGCATGGGCCTCGATGCCACCATCTTTCGCTGTCGCATAGATACCAGCCGGTACCTTGCAGTCCCCGCCGACTTTGGCAAGGAACGCACGCTCCGTGGTGATACAGGAAGCCACATCGCTGTCATGCAGGAAGGAGATCAGATCCAGTGTTTCCTTGTCATCTGATCTGGCTTCGACCGCCATGACGCCCTGCCCTGCAGCCGGGATGCTTGTCTCTGTATCAATGAAAGAGCAGATACGCTCAGCAAGGCCGAGACGTTTGAGTCCTGCTGCCGCAAGAATGATAGCGTCAAAGTCACCTTCATCCAGATGCCGGAGACGGGTCTGCACATTGCCGCGCAGGGATCTGATTTCCAGATCCGGGCGCAGGTGCAGGAGCTGCGCCTGGCGTCGGAGACTCGATGTCCCCACCTTCGCATGAAGCGGAAGCTCGTCCAGCGACTGGTATTTATTCGACACGAAGGCATCTCTGGGGTCTTCTCTCTTCGTGACCGCGGCGATGGTGAGCCCTTTCGGACATTCCGCTGTCATATCCTTCAAAGAGTGGACGGCGATATCCGCCTTTCCTTCGAGCAGGATGACCTCAAGTTCTTTGATGAAAAGTCCCTTCCCTCCGATTTCAACCAGCGGACGATCGAGGATCTGATCTCCTTTTGTGGTGACGGGGAAGAGCTCGACAGTGAGCCCCGGATGTGCTTCTTCCAAAGCATGAGCGACGTATTTCGCCTGCCAGAGAGCCAGAAGGCTTTCTCTGGTCGCGATGGTGATTTTATTTTTCAAGTGCCTGCCCCTTTCTGACATCCAGCTTGAAGAGACGGGTCACGGCTGACTTATCCGCATCTTCCCACTTGGTTCCCGCGTGTTCATTGAGATGCATCATCGGTTCTCGAAGAATCTTGCGGACGATCATGCGGGTCATGTACTGCAGGACACGTTTATCTTCCTCTGTCAGTCCATCGATCTTAGCAAAAATATGACGCAGCTCGCGCTGACGGATCTCCTCGGCCTTATCCGAAAGAGACACCATAACCGGACGTGTAGACAGATACGTGAAGCGGTCCTCAATGGACTCTATCTCTTCCTCGATGATGCTCTTCGCACGCTCCGCCTCCCCTTCGCGGAAACGGATATTGCTCTCGACGATATCCTGCAGATCATCGATATTGTAAAGCGTCACATGGCGGATATCACCGACCGACGGCTCGATGTCGCACGGCACTGCGATATCGATGGCGACCAGTGGGCGTGTCTTTCTCTTCATCATGAGGTTTCTGACATCCCATGCTTTTACGATGTACTGAGAAGCTCCGGTCGCTGTCACGATGATATCGACATCTTCGGCATGTTGGAGTGCTCCTTTGAACGGGATCGCCTCGCCGTCGATCTTCTTTGCGAGTTCTTCTGCTTTCTCGATGTGACGGTTTGTCACGATGACCTTTTTGAGACCTTTGCCCTGCAGATTCTTCACCAGCAGCTCAGCCGCCTCACCTGCCCCGAAGACCATGGCAGTACGATCGTCCAAGCCGCCCAGGATCTTCTCCGCGAGTTTCACCGCTGCATAGCTGACAGATACCGCACTGTAGGAAATCTGCGTCTCCGTCCGCACACGCTTGCCCGTACGGATGGCACGGTGAAAGAGAGTATTCAGGATGGTGCGGGTCGCTTTTTCTTCGAGCGCCATCGTGTACGCTGTCTTGATCTGATTCAGGATCTGGCTCTCTCCGATGACCATGGAGTCCAGACCTGAGACCACTTCGAAAAGATGTTGGATGCAGGCTTCCCCTTCAAAATAGAAGAAATACTCATCCTTCGCCTCGCTGTTTCCGGAAAGGGCTAAAAAGAAATCGTACAGTATTTCCTTCGCTGTCTCATCCTTGAGTACCGCATAGATCTCAGTGCGGTTACAGGTGGAAAGCACGACGGCTTCCTCGATCCCTTCCTGTTCATCCAGATGAATCAGACCGCTTCTCGCACTGTCTGGCGAAATCGCAAACTGCTCACGAATATCTACCGGGACTGTCTTATGATTCAGCCCCAAAACGACCAACTGCATGACGTACACACTCCTCTGCTTCGTCTAATTTTCCCTGCATCACCAGATGCATGATATTTTCAGTAAAAACAGCTCTCCAGAAGGCTTCTCTGGCCTCGCTGGTGCTGATCCTTTCTTTCATTTCCACTCTCATCTTTCCCACCCGGTCCAGCCACAGGCCAAAGCCTTCGGGGATTTTCAGGGAAAGCCACTCTTTCATATACCTCGCCATCGCAGGCGAGCGGCCATTCGTAGAAACGGTGATCTGGATCCCCCCTGCATCAAAAGCAGCCGGCAGTGAGCAATTCCCCAGCGAAGGAAAATCTGCAGCATTATAAAGGAAATGGCTCTTCTTCGATGCCTGCTGCACCGCTTCTGCCACTTCCTTCACACCACAGGCTGTCACTATCAGTCCATAGGAAGAGAGATCGTCACCACGGAAAAGGTGCTTTTCCCAGTGCACCTTTTTTGCCTCAGAAAGCGTCTCGATGTCAGAAACGACTTCCGGCGCAAGGATCGTCACGTCTGCTCCCTCTGCTATTAACTTTTTCACCTTTCTAAGAGCCACATGGCCGCCGCCGATGACCAGCGCACGAAGGCCTGCCGCTTTGAGATTCACAGGATACAAAAAAATCTCCTCACAATGATTAATAAACTCTGGATCTCGTTTGCCCTGATTCATAAAAAATGATAGCAAATGACCAAGTACCAGCATTTTAAATTATACAGTAAAAAGATAGCCGTCACAATAAAACAAGCTCATTAGAATATGGAGCTTGTTTTATTGTGATTTATTATAATG
>JAIJLI010000463.1 GCA_022722495.1 Dialister sp.
TCCTATGAAGCATCGTATGTCTATGGTTACAATAGTATATCATGTCGGTACAGCAGATTATCCTAATATGGATATTAGTGAACCACAAGTGTATTCTAAGCACACCCGTGTTTCTTTTGAAAGAGACCTAGAGCAAAAGCAATTTGTCATGAGTTCACCCACAGGTAATCCTAATTGGGTAAATGCTTGCTTGCATGACGGTAATATGTTTTCTGCAATCGTTATTCCTGGTTCATACGTTAAAGATGAAGTCTTCTTGAAATTCAAAATAGGCGACAATAATTTCAATGTAAAAATGAAGACTCCTACTGAGTTTAAAGAAGGCAAGCGCTACACCTATAAACTCGATATAGGAAAAGACAAAGTTGAACTGACTCAAATCGGAGTAAATGATTTGGCAGGTTGGGACAGTGACAATGAAGAAGAACTCAAATAATTGGAGGGAAGAATATGAAAAAGATATTTCAATACATCATGCTGGCAGTCGTTACTATAGTAATGGCGTCATGCACAAGTGATATAGAAGAAACAACCGCAACAACAGGCAAGAACAACGTACAGTTGGTTGTTGGTGAATTTCCGGCATTCGGAGATTCACAGACTCGTGCTATAGGTACACCTGACCCGGGCAAGACTTCATGGGCAGAAGGAGATGAGTTGCTTCTGGAGATGACCAGTAAGACTTTTGGGACTAAGTATGCTGCTTTTAAATATAATGGCAGTAATTGGGAATTGGCAAGTGGCGAACTGTCTTATAAAGAAGACGAAGTGCCAACCTTTCCTCATGTATATTATGCCCCTAACTACAAATGGGAAGCCGGCGAATTAGTTTTGAAAGAAGGTAAGGTTGCTGGAACGGATGAATACATCGAGGGAAAAGCCCAAATCACTGGTAATGGTCAGGGTATAAATGTATCTTTTGCCAAGACAACACGCAATTATTCACGCTTGCGCATTGCTACAAATCAAGATGGTTCTGTTACCATTATTGCCAAGTTTTTCACTCCAGCCAACACTAGAGGCAATTCTGATAATACCTACACTCTTACGCCTGATGAAAAAGGCAATGTGTATTTGTACGGTAAGTTTTTTGAGTATTCGTCAATCGTTGTGAAAAATGACAATGTGACTTTGGCTGATTATTTTTTCCAAAAAAACATTGATGGCAATAAGAGCTATGCGCTGGATGCGACTGCTATGTCTTTGGTAGGTTTGAGTACAGAGGAAATGCAAAGCACTATCGAGAAAGAACTAAATAAAGGGAAGGCAGACATCCGTCTTGTTCTTTCTGACGATATGACGAATGATGATATGGAGGCAATAAAAAGTGTCCTTGGAAGTGCCAAAGATGACAATATCAATCTTACCATTATGGGATTAAAGAAGGTTCGGAATTATGCTCTTTCAGAGATTCCACATGTAAAAAAACTAAAGTTAACGGATGTCGAAGAAATTGGAGAGTATGCTATTTGTCGCAATATGACACTTCAAGTATTTGAGGCTCCTAAACTTAGGACTATTCATTCTGGAGCATTCTTAGATTGTCCTGACCTTCAAACACTAAGGTTTGGAGCAATTGAGTATGCCGAAGAGCTTGTTTCTCAAATTTTCGATCAAGGAACTGAATATAGAATTGATTTGATTCTTTCTTCCGACCAAAAAGAGCTGAATGAAGACCGATATGGTAGCTTATGGGAAGCTTCACAAACACCTTATGCAGATTCTGCCTACCATACAGATGGAAAATTTATAAACAATCATTTTAAGTCTATAATTTGTGGTCACTCTAAGCATTAAAGGGCAAAGTGCTTGTGATAATTTAGGTCAGTAAAGAGTTGGGAATAAAAGGCTGTACTATCAAGTTTAACTCCTAAGCTGGGCAGGAGTATAAGGTGCTCAGTAACATATATTCACCCGCACCTCACGGGAAACGACAAGGGTCTATATGCCACGATGAACAGGTGGCGTATAGACCCTTGATTATATGGTGATATTCGTTATCTACATCTCTGCTATTCTGTTTTTTATGTATTGCTCAGATTCTTAATGATTTCCAAAGGTAGCTGGGTAGCTTTGGAAACTTGTTCGGCAGAAAGTCCCATTGCCAGCAAACGTTGTGCTGTTTCTGT
>JAIJLI010000464.1 GCA_022722495.1 Dialister sp.
GGCCACGAGCGAGACCTCCGGCATATCGAGACCCTCACGCAAAAGATTGATGCCGACCAGCACATCGAAGACACCCGCACGCAGGTCACGGATGATCTCCGCGCGCTCGATGGTCGCGACGTCAGAGTGCAGATAGCGTACCTTCACGCCCGCTTCCGTCAGGAAATCGGTGAGATCCTCCGCCATTTTCTTCGTGAGTGTCGTGATGAGGACGCGCTCGTGAGCCTCCTCACGCTTATGGATCTCCCCGAGCAGGTCATCCATCTGTCCTTCGATGGGACGCACCTCGATGGAAGGATCCAAGAGCCCTGTCGGCCGGATGATCTGCTCCGCCAGATTCGTCTGGACGCCCATTTCATACGGCCCCGGCGTCGCCGACACATAGATGATCTGATTGATCCGTTCGGTGAATTCATCAAAAGTCAGCGGACGGTTATCCAGCGCAGACGGCAGGCGGAAGCCATAGTCGACAAGCGTACTTTTTCTCGACTGGTCGCCATTGTACATCGCACGCAGCTGCGGTACCGTCACATGCGACTCATCGATCATGATGAGGAAATCTTCCGGGAAATAATCTAGGAGCGTGAATGGCGGCTCGCCGGGCTTCCTGTCCGACATGTGGCGGGAATAATTCTCGATGCCCGAGCAGTATCCGACCTCCTGCATCATTTCTAGATCATAATTCGTCCGCTGCTCCAGACGCTGCGCCTCCAAGAGCTTATCCTGATCCCGGAGCTCTCGAAGCCTCCCGTCCAGCTCCTTCTCGATAGATGTGACGGCGCGGCGGAGCTTATCCGAACTGGTGACATAGTGCGATGCGGGGAAGATGCCGATGTGATTTCTCTCGGCGACCGTCTCCCCTTTCAGGACGTCGAACTCCGTCAGTGAGTCGATCTCATCACCGAACATTTCGATCCTGACAGCGACATTGTTTTCCGATGCAGGAAATACATCGATCGTATCTCCCCGCACGCGGAAAGTATCTCGCGTGAAATTCATATCATTGCGCATGTACTGCATACTGACGAGCTTTTCCAGGATCTTGTCGCGCTCGATCTCCTCGCCCGGCCTGAGCGAGAGCCCCATAGAGCTGTAGTCCTCCGGATCACCCAAACCGTAGATACAGGACACCGATGCCACGATGATGACATCCCGCCGCTCGAAAAGCGCCATCGTCGCAGAGTGGCGCAGGCGGTCGATCTCCTCATTGCGTGATGAATCCTTCTCGATATAGGTATCCGTCTGCGGCACATAGGACTCCGGCTGGTAGTAGTCGTAGTAG
This sequence comes from Dialister sp., assembly GCA_022722495.1. Lineage (GTDB taxonomy): Bacteria > Bacillota > Negativicutes > Veillonellales > Dialisteraceae > Dialister. The sequence continues at coordinate 1,283 of JAIJLI010000464.1, forward strand.
GAAACGAAGTAGTACACCGCATTGTCAGGGAAGAAATCCTTGAATTCACTCGCCGTCTGTGCGGCCAGCGTCTTATTTGGAGAAATGATAAGCGTCGGGCGCTGCACCTCTTCGATGACCTTCGCCATCGTGAAAGTCTTCCCCGTCCCCGTCGCACCGAGCAGCACCTGCGCCCATTCGCCATTCCTGAGTCCACTCACCAGAGACTTCACCGCCTTCGGCTGATCCCCCATCGGCTGGAACGGTGCTTTCAGCGTGAAAGGCACTGCCGGCTCTGTATATTCTCTTTTGATCCGCGAATGATCCATACCCTCGCCTCCATTTTCTTTTATCGATATTTGTCTATGTATTATAGCATAGATGGGAAGGGGTGACTAGGGAGAACGCTCCTCTCCCACGACTTTCATCCCGCTGCGATGCCAACCTCCGCCCCTTTGGGGCACCTCCTTCCATGGGAAGGAGGGAGAATGCCGCCTCGCAGACTCCCCATACAGATGGCTTTCGATACGAAAATGCTGCTTCCCCGCATTCGTCATTTCGAGCGAAAGCGAGACATCTTTTTCGTTCGCGGCCAAGAAAGGATGTGAGAGGAGCGGGCAATGGGAAACCCTCTGCTCCCTGCGCCCCCAAAACGGTGTTTCACGCAGACCGTTCCACACAGGAAAAGGAACACGGCAAACGAAAAAGATCCCTCGGCTGCGCTCGGGATGATGATACGAGAATACCGCTTCCCTCAAAGGCGATGTGAAATAACGATCATCTCATTTTTGCTTTCAATCTGCCGCGGGGGACTTGCAGCTCTCATAGGAGTGACCGAATACCTTATCCCAGCTGTCTTTCATAC
>JAIJLI010000465.1 GCA_022722495.1 Dialister sp.
TGCTCCTCTCGGCCATCCATCAGGAAGAGGGCGAAGAAAAGCTCCACCTCCTCATGGTCGATCGTCATATCCCGGCCGGTGCAAAGCTGTACTAATTAAAAATATATCAGGCAGAGTAAGCTTCCGTGCGTGAAGTGTCGAGTGGACAGGGAGTTGTCACTCGGACGAAGAGACAAGAATGCGATGAGTCCGTCATCGTCATCTCGTCTCGCGGTACGGAAGCTGCATCCCGCTGCTGCAGAAGGCTTCCTCCTGTAGCAAGTCAAGCAGGAGGAGGTCTTTTTTCATGCCTAAAAATAAAATTCATGAGCTGGTCATGCTCGGCATTCTGACCGGGCTTGCCGTGCTTTTGTCCTACGTCTTTGCCATCCAGACGCCCTTTGTGCGCATCACCTTCGGATTTCTGCCCATCGCACTCGCCGGTGCTTTCTACGGACCGTGGAAAGCGGGGCTGGTGGGTGCGCTGGATAATCTCATCGGTACTGCGATCATCGGGACGAGCATTTTCTTCCCCGGCTTCACGCTGTCTGATTTTCTGACAGGCTTTCTGTTTGGATGGTTTTTCTATCATAAGGAGATCCGATTTCCCTATGTCTGTGTGCCGTTTCTTCTTGTCATGCTTCTGATCCATCTGGGCCTCAATACCCTCTGGCTGGTCCTCTACTATGACAAGGCGGCTTCAGCCATCTTCCTGTCCCGCGTCATCAAGAATCTCCTTTGCTTCCCCATGGAAGTGGGACTGTTTCTCGCGGTGTACAAAGTGGTAGGGAAACAGGTGATCAAGGGATTGGTGTGACTGGATATGAGGCAACAAAGCTGTTAAACGCTTTGACTCAAAGTGAGGAGTGAGGAATTAGGAGTGAGGAGTGAAGGTGCGGCGCATAAAATGAGGATGCGCCGAAGAGTTTTATATAAATAACGAATAAGTTATTCTATATAATGCCGGATATTTGGATGCCCTATGAGTGGTGCGTTCCTTCCGGGGTTAGCCCCTGGGGCGTGCCGTCCACTGATTCTGCATGAAAGCTTTGCGCGAATGAGGAATTAGCAGTGAGGAATTAGGAATGAAGGGGGCGGCTTCGCAGCGAATATATATGGGCAATGCCCGAAGGCCGGAGAATAGAAGTCAGAAGTCAGAGCTCTGATGTCTGATGTCTCTCAGTCTCCTAGTCTAATCCCTAACCCCTAGCTACTAATCCCTGCTTTTAAACTTCTCATTCTGATTTCGTAAGGAGAAACGTTATGGCAAACTATTCATTTATCGTTTCCTATGATGGCAGCCGCTACGAAGGCTGGCAGCGGCAGACACGCACGGAAGAGACGATCCAGGGCAAGCTGGAAAAGGCACTCAGGAAGCTGACGGGCGAAGAGGCGCAGGTCATCGGCGCAGGACGGACGGATGCCGGAGTCCATGCGCGCGGACAGTGTGCGAATGTTCAGCTTTCTGTGGCGCTGCCCGTCAGGCAGCTGGAGGATGAGCTGAACCGTCTTCTGCCGGATGACATCGGTGTGTCGCGCATGAGGATAGCGGGTGAGCGTTTTCATAGCCGTTTCTCCGCGACAGGAAAATTCTATCGTTACCGCATTCGCACCGGCAGTGAAAAGAACGTATTCACGCGGCGCTATGTGTGGCAGATGGGAGAAGCGCTTGATATTCCTGCCATGGAAGAGGCCGCGCATCTTCTGGAGGGCAGGCACGACTTCAAGTCCTTCTGTGGAAATCGGCACATGAAGAAGTCCTGCGTGCGTGATGTGAAGGAGATCTCTCTTCACGTGACGGAGGGAGAACTGGTCATGGATTTCATCGGGGATGGCTTCCTGCAGAATATGATCCGTATCCTTGTGGGGACGCTTGTCGAAGTAGGCGAGGGGAAGAGGAGAGCCTCTGAGATGGAGGATATCCTCGCGGCTCGCGATCGCACCCGCGCCGGCTTCACTGCGCCTCCCTGCGGGCTTTGCCTTGAAAAGGTGATGTATGAGTGATTGCCGGCACCGGCCCGTCGCACCATGGGCCGACCTTCCTTTCACTGAAAAAGGGCTCGACTTTTCAGAAACAAAAAGGGGCTGTGAAGAAATGAGGATTCATTTCTTCACAGCCCCTTTTTACTTTGCTTTCATTTGGTTCA
>JAIJLI010000466.1 GCA_022722495.1 Dialister sp.
ACACATACCGCAGAAACACTGAAAGCTTTCCTGCCTGTGCTGGATAATTTCGAGCTGGCGCTTGCTCACATGAAAAAAGATGAAGGCGGTGCGGCTTATGTACAGGGCTTCGAGCTCCTGCAGAAACAATTCGTCAAGATCATGGAAGGCTTCGGCGTGAAGGAGATCGAAGCACTGGGAAAGACCTTCGATCCGCATTTTCATGAAGCGGTCATGATGCTCCCGGCAGATGACAAAGAAGACGAAACCGTTTCCATGGTATTCCAGAAGGGGTATCTGTACAAGGACAGCGTACTCCGTGTAGCGAAGGTACAGGTCGTGCATAACGGCTAACCGATGGGACGCTCTGCGATTCCATTTCTCTATATAAAATTTCGTATGTACAAATAGAAAGAAAGGGGACATTTCAAATGTCAAAAGTTATTGGTATCGATCTGGGGACTACAAACTCTGTTGTTGCCGTCATGGAAGGCGGCGAGCCTGTCGTCATTCCGAATGCGGAAGGTTCTCGTCTGACCCCATCTGTTGTCGGCTTCTCCAAGACCGGTGAACGTCTGGTCGGCCAGCTGGCAAAACGCCAGGCGGTATCGAACCCGCATCGCACCATCGTTTCCATCAAACGTCACATGGGCAGCGACTACAAAGTCACCATTGATGACAAATCCTATACCCCGCAGGAAATTTCTGCGATGATCCTGCAGAAGCTGAAGGTCGATGCAGAAGCTTATCTCGGCGAAAAAGTCACCGATGCAGTCATCACCTGCCCGGCTTATTTCACCGATGCACAGCGCCAGGCGACCAAGGATGCCGGCAAGATCGCAGGGCTGAATGTCCTTCGTATCATCAACGAACCGACCGCATCCTCTCTGGCTTACGGCCTTGATAAGATCAAAGACGGCAAAGAACATCGCTTCCTCGTCTATGACCTCGGGGGCGGCACTTTCGATGTATCCATCCTGAATTTGGCGGATGGCGTCTTCGAAGTCGAAGCCTCCAACGGCAACGGCCATCTCGGCGGTGATGATTTCGATGCCCGCGTCATGGACTGGATCGCTGAAAAATTCAAAGCACAGAACGGCTTCGAACTGAAACGTGATCCAATGACAAACCAGAGACTGAAGGAAGCAGGCGAAAAAGCCAAGATCGAGCTGTCCTCCGTCATGAGCACGGATATCAACCTGCCATTCATCACCATCGACTCCGATGGTCAGCCGGTCCACTTCGATGCGACCCTGACCCGCGCAGAATTTGATAGAATCACCGAAGACCTCGTACAGGCGACGGTAGAACCGATCGACCTTGCGATGAAGGATGCAGGCCTTTCCGTCGGTGATATCGATAAAGTCCTTCTGGTCGGCGGCTCTTCCCGTATCCCGGCAGTACAGACTTTGATCAAGAATAAATTCGGCAAGGAACCATCCAAGGGCGTGAACCCGGATGAATCCGTCGCTGTCGGCGCTGCCATTCAGGCCGGCGTCCTCAAAGGCGAAGTCAAGGACGTCCTTCTCCTCGATGTCACTCCGCTGTCCCTCGGTATCGAGACCCTGGGCGGTGTCTTCACGACCATGATCAAGAGAAATACCACCATCCCGACCTCCAAGTCTCAGGTCTTCTCCACCGCAGCTGATAATCAGCCATCTGTAGACATTCATGTCCTGCAGGGCGAACGTCCGATGGCAGCGGACAACAAGACCCTCGGCCGCTTCGAACTCTCCGACATCCCGCCGGCTCCACGGGGCGTACCGCAGATCCAGGTCACCTTCGACATCGATGCGAACGGCATCGTCCACGTCTCTGCGAAAGACCTCGGCACCGGCAAGGAACAGAAGATCGATATCACCTCTTCCACCGGCCTTTCTGATGAAGAGATCCAGAAGATGCAGGATGACGCAAAAGCGCATGAAGAAGAAGATAAGAAACGCAAGGAAAGCATCGAAGCCAAGAACAATGCGGAAGCGCTGATCTACCAGGCGGAAAAGACGGTCAAAGAACTCGGCGACAAAGCAGATGCTGCTAAAGTCAAAGAAGTCAATGACGCCATCGCTACCCTGAAAGAAAGCCTCAAAGGCGATGACACCGCGAAGATCAAAGTCGACGCGGAAGCACTCACCAAGCC
>JAIJLI010000467.1 GCA_022722495.1 Dialister sp.
AGGTGTGCGTATTGATAAAGTCTTGTTCCTCATCAGAGGCTATGATGTTGATGTCGAAGTTTGCACCCTTCTGCTTGAAGAGTGCAGACATCATCTTTGCAAACTTCTTGCGAAGTTCCTCACGTAGTTCATCCTTGATGGGTGCAGCCAATGTCAGTGTCTTGTTTCCAAGGATGGTGGCATACCGTTGGTGCAGCCCCACATAATCGGTGGGGCTTAATCGAAAAAAGGACGTGCGTTGTGCTGCTTCTTTGGGTCTTTGTCATCATCACCATCATCATCAGGGTCTGGTGAAGGAACCTGTTGCTGACGGCGTTCACCCACAGGCATATTGTACTTGTCGGCAAAATACTTTGGATCGACCTCATAACGGTCGGCAATCATCTTTTCATAGCTGAATTGCTGTTCTGGAGTGTAGTCAACAGCATCATCCCAGGCAAAGCGCAAGCCTTGAAGAGGAAAGCCAAGTTTCACCATGCGAGGAATAAGCTGATTGTTCACAAGGTCTGCCAACATATCCGCATCACTCTCCACAAGGTTCTGGAACACTTCAAGGTGGGTTTGCGACTGTGAAAGGCTACTGCCATCCTCAATGGTCATGGTCTGACCAATAATGAGCTTTGACAGCTCGGAGTTGGCACGGTCAACACGCTTGTCATACACATTGAACGCATCGCCCTTGGTGCTTTCCACCACCTCAATGTCAGTACCCTCTGGAAACAAAGCCCAGAACTCAGTTCCCATGGTAGCCATCATGTTCTCCATCTTGGAAAGCTCCTTTTCGTCACGGACGGTGGTGTGGCCAATGCGCATAGGCATACCAAAGATTTCACCGAACGTGTCCCAGAAGGCAAGCGTATTCTTTTTCGGGATGGTGTGTGCAGCAGCCTTCAAGTAAAGTCCCAAATCATCAGGCTGACCTGCCTCAATGAGCCAGTCAGTGAAAGGTGGCTGATGGTAGTCGATGCCAGTAGTCCAGTCCATGCCAAGGTCTGTGATAACACGACCATACTCAGGAATGACATACTTGCGGTTTATCAGCTTCACACCATTGAAGCATGGACAACCGTCACCATCAGTGGTAATGTCGCCAAGCTCAATGAGCGAGTGACCCCAATAGATGGAATCCAAGGCAAGGCGCAAAAGTTGCTTAAACCATGCCTGGTTGAAATAGTGCAGCGCATCATCCTTCACATTCTCATTCTTGTCAATGATCTTGAAGGAACGAGCCATCACAAAGCCCTTGCGCTGTTCCACGCATCCCGAAAGGTGAGCATCAACATCAGCGTCACGATAGATGTCATAAAGACGTTGGCGGTTTGGACTTTCCACACTGATGGCCATCTGCCAGGCATTGCGCCAGTCTTGCATATCAGAGCGAGTGAGTGCCTCAGTGGTGCGTTGTAGCTGTGCCACTATTTTCTGGACGTTCTTGCGCCCAGAAGCCTTGGCAAGATTGAAATCACCATGCGAGGTGTGCAAGATGCGTGGCTTGCCTGTAATGCTTTGTATAAAGTTCTGAATATATCCCATGTCATTTACCAATTATGTCTAAGTTTACGCTGACAGCCATAGACAATGGAACTGCCAACCATTTCACCATCATCATTCAGCATCAGAGGCAGGTCAGGAACAATCTTGCCAGACTGAACACCCTCTAACCACTTGATGGCACGCTCATAGCGTTCCTTGCGAATGTCGGAACCCATCTTTTGAGGCATGGCCGAAACCATGTGGTAAAGGGCAATGTCACAAGTGAACATCACAATCTGATGGTTGCGCTTTTCGCCTTCCGCTGCAAACACCGCATCACAATCGTACTTTGGACGCAGATAGCCCGAAATTTCCTCCTGTGCCTCACGCTCGGCATTGGCACGATTCTCGGCAGAAGCCTGAGAAACCACCTTCATGGCGGTATCGCCGATAACCACCTTATAATCATCTTCTGTTATAAACATGATTCACCTCCTTACATTGTCACAAACAAGGCACGCCGTTCGATGTCTTCAACCTTAGTACCCTTCTTGAAACGATGACGCTTCACAAGCGTCTTGATGGTCTGCTTGGGTACGACCTTCAAACCACCATTCATGTAAAGAACATAAT
>JAIJLI010000468.1 GCA_022722495.1 Dialister sp.
CGCCTACATGGTCCACACAAATTACTTTGAATGCCATAATAAACTCCTCCTTTAAAATTATTTGAATATTTTGCCTACAATGGAATCAACGACCGTGAACGGATCTGTCTTCCGTTCAAAGACTTGTTCCACGCAGTCACTAAATTCACCCGTCGAGGAAATATTTTCCTCAATATGACGGGAAATGCGATCGTGAATCATTTCCAGCATCTCGCTTCTAGCCCGTTCACGTCTTCTTTCTTCAAGGAGACCAGACTCTTCGAGGTACTTTCTATGTTCGCCCAGAGCTGCTACAACTTCCGCCACGCCCTGATCTTTGTTCGCGATCGTTCTCTCAATCGGAGGACGCCAGTTCTGAGCTTCGCCCAGATCAAGCATCATTTCGATTTCGACGTTCAAACGATCTGCGCCATCGCGATCACATTTGTTGATGCAGAATACATCACCAATTTCAAGGATACCTGCTTTGATAGCCTGAATATCGTCGCCTAGTCCAGGTACGAGCACAACAAGTGTCGTATCCGCATTTTTAACGATATCAACTTCTGATTGTCCTACGCCTACTGTTTCGATGAGAATGACATCGAGACCGAAAGCATCCATCAGTTTGACCGCATCTGCAGTCTTGCGGGAAAGTCCGCCGAGGCTGCCGCGCGTACCCATACTACGGATATAAACACCCTTATCCAAGGTCAGGTCGTTCATTCTGATACGGTCACCAAGGATGGCGCCGCCGGAGAATGGACTCGTAGGATCGATGGCTACGATACCTACAGTTTTGCCCTGCTTACGGAACTGCTTAATGAGGGCATCTGACAGTGTGCTCTTACCCGCACCAGGCGCACCAGTAATACCGATGACCTGTGCACGACCGGTATGGTGATAGATCTCTTTCATGACATCTTCAAATCCATCCCGTTCGTCTTCAACGATGGTAATTGCTCTCGCTAAGGCACGTCTGGATCCATTCCAAAAATCCTTCATAGAAAATTCCATGGATGCACCGCCTTTTCGAAGAGTAAATAATATAGTTGCAATGGGACTGAGTATCCCCCCAGCCCCATGCAAGCTACATTTCAACTAATAAACTGTCAAGCTAGTCAGTCTAAAAGTCGATTATTTTACGTTTTCTTTAATGAAGTCGATAACTTCTTTGGTTGGTGTGCCAGGAGTGAAGATAGCTTTTACGCCAGCTTCTTTCAGGCCTGGGATATCGGATTCCGGAATTACGCCGCCGCCAACTACGAGAACGTCGCCCATTCCTTTAGCCTTCAGTGCTTCAACAACTTCCGGGAAGAGGGTGTTGTGAGCGCCGGAGAGCAGGGACAGAGCTACAACATTAACGTCTTCTGCGTCTGCTGCTTCAACGATCTGTTCAACGGTCTGGCGAAGACCGGTGTAAATAACTTCCATGCCTGCATCACGAAGTGCACGAGCAATAACTTTTGCGCCACGATCATGTCCATCAAGACCCGGTTTAGCTACCAGTACTCTGATACGTTTGTCTGCCATTGTAAATTACCTCCAGAAATATTTGAGTAATGTAATTATCTTTGCTTCAGGCTGCCCTTAGATTAGAGGGTGTTGTGCGGTTTGTATTCGCCGTAAACTTTACGCAGAACGCCGCAGATTTCGCCTTCGGTGCAGTATGCACGTACGCAGTCGAGGATGACTGGCATGAGGTTGATGTGGTCTGGGCCTTCAGCCGGAGTCTGAGCTGCTTTTTCAAGTTTAGCCAGTTCTTCAGCAACTTTAGCCTGGTCACGGTTTGCTTTATCCTGAGCGAGCTGAGCTTTCTTCTTTTCGCCAACGGATGCGTCGATCTTCAGCAGGCCGGTAACCGGTGGTTCTTCCATGGTGAATTTGTTGACGCCAACGATGGTTCTTTCGCCGGATTCAACAGACATCTGCCAAGCGTAAGCAGCGTCCTGAATTTCTTTCTGGATGTAGCCTTTATCAATAGCTTCTACTGCGCCGCCCATTTCATCGATCTTGCGGATGTATTCTTTAGCTTCTGCTTCGATAGCATTGGTCATAGCTTCAACATAGTAGGAGCCGCCGAGCGGATCAACTACGTCAGCCAGGCCGGATTCGTAAGCTACGATC
>JAIJLI010000469.1 GCA_022722495.1 Dialister sp.
GATTCGCGTGCCTACTGCAACCTGGGTGTCTTGAACATGCTCCAGGGTGATTTCCAGAAGGCGGAGGTATATCTGCAGATGGCAGAGGCGGCTGGCGTAAAGGAAGCTACCAGCGCCTTGAACTACTTGCACAACGTATATAAGTAAACATAGATAAATATATAAACATCAATAGATTAATAATAATTTAAATTTTAACGATTATGAAAGCTCTAACTAAGATTAGCATCGGCTTCCTTGCATTGGTAGCCGTTGCATTATGGTTCACATCTTGTTCTAGTGAGGATGTGGCACAGAATGGGGGTAGCCAAAGTGATAAGGAATCTCTATTGACTTTGACAATTAATACTGGTAAGATTATGGGTAGCCGCACTACCGATTGGTCTTCTGATCCTGCTGGCACTGATGCATCTCAGAATGAAAGTAAAATCTCTGAAATTACTATCGGTATTTTTGATGGTACTACGAAAAATGTGAAAGCTATTATTGAGCCTAAGAAGGGTACTGGTACAACTCCTAAAGATAATGAATTTACATACAATACGGAAAATAAAAAAATTACAGCTAAAGTTATTGCTAAAGCTTTGTCTGCAAATGATGATGTCTTGGTTGCTGTAAATCATGCTGGTAAATTTGGTTCAGTTTCTGATGAAAAAAGTTTCAATGCAGTAACTGAGAGCTTGAGTGAAGCATTGGGTACTGGTACTTCACAAGATAATACTCATATTCCAATGTATGGAACTGGTAAATTAGTTGCTGGTAGTTCTAGTGCTAACTCTTTTACAGCAAGTGATATTCCAGTTAAGCGTTTGTTAGCAAAGATAACTTTGGATAAGTTAAGCGTTGATTTTAAAGGTATTTATGCAAGTGCAGAGTTTAAGCCAACTTGTTGCTTCTTGATTAATGTGCCAGAGAATCTCAAATTTGCAGATGGAAAGGATTCTTGGGATATGTCTGCTGCATTAAATTCCGGCTGGGCCAGCTATAACTCATCAACAGGTTCATTTACCTATACTGCCGGAAATAGTGATATTGTAGGTACTTTTAAAGAATTCCTTACAACTAAGGATTTGACTGGTGCAGCAACAGCATTGAAGGGCGCTGAAAGCAGCGGTACTGAAGTTTATCGTAGTAAAGTCTATTTCTATACTATGCCTAATGGTAATGATAAGACTACTAATAAAAATAAAAATACGAAGTTGGTTATTGCAGGTAAATTCAAGGCAAATAGTACTGCTCAAGAGCAGATGGTATATTATCCAGTACCTTTAAATGTGAACATTGCTGCAGATGGTGCAGAAACTCCAGGACGTCCCGGAGAAGATATATATAAGGTTTATCCAAATAAGAATTATAAATGTGCTGTAACAATCAAAACTATTGGTGTTGCTAATCCAAACTTGAATCTTGATAAGCAAGATGCAACAATTACCATTAAAGTTGAGGATTGGACTTCTGTGTCTCAGACAACAATATTTGATTAATTATCTAAATAATTAAAAATAAAAATATTTAGTAATAATATGACAAGCAACAGAATCATAAGAAATATATTGCTCTGTGCTGTAACCATCTTAGTTATAGCCTCATGCAGCATTTACGATGAGTATCCTGCACGCAGGCAATACGACATCGTATTGCGGCTCGCTGATAGCACAGGTCAGGTGATTCCTGATTCTGTTGCTCCAGTTAATACCCTGTATGCCTTTAAAAATGGCATATATGTCGGGAAATATATAAAGGAGGAAGATGGCAAAATCCGTATAGCCTATGACAACCGCGATAGCCTTACCTTCGTGGCTCTTTCAAGTGATGCTGCCAACCTTTTTGAAATGACAGAACCAAAACTCGGGGAGTCTATCAACAATGTATGGCTACAGCTGGCAACAGAAGGGGATAGTCTGGCTTTCAAATTAAATGCCATTTATTATGGTAATCTTTCTACTGTTGTCAATGGAACTGGAGAAACGGAAGAAGAAAGGATTATAACGCTTCAGGATATTCGAGCAAAAGCTAGGGTATATGCCAAATGTATCCGCCCACGCTATGACGATGGTAATTTCAAGGTCGTCCTGCAAGGACTTCACAGCGG
>JAIJLI010000470.1 GCA_022722495.1 Dialister sp.
GATATATACTTTATACTAAACGAATCAACAATGCAAGCGTAAAAATGATTTAACATCAACTTTTCGCAGAACCAAAGAGAGCAGACGCAACAAAACGCAAAAGCAATTTGCCGCACCTGCCCTCTTCCGAGAGTAACTTGTGATTTATGATTGGTGACTGGAAGACTTCAGCGCCTCTGTCTTGCACGCCGATTATGTCCTACCCGCCCCTTCGAGGTATCTTCTCCTAGAGGGGAAGGCTATTAAGTTAAGAAAACCGTTAGCATCATGACGTCTTGCTCCCCCCTTTGGAAAGTGCCGAAGGAAATATGCGCAAGCGAACTGGATTCTCAGGAACGTAGCGACGCTAAAATCCAGTGAACCACCATTTCAAGCGAAGCGAGATGGGCATATCAGCGATCATCGAACAATGCTCAGTATACCGTAGCGCTCCCCCTCAGCCCTCCTGGCAGCTTTCCCAATGGTGAGCTAAGAATGTTCTGCCGCTTAGGGAAACACTGATTAAAGCGTTGTCAGATTGTACTCTTGAATTTTTATACACAGCAAGGAATAATCCGACGCTAACATCGAGCTATTTAAGGAAGGTTATGATGAAGTCATGTATAAAAATTCCCGTGAAATCTGACTCTGCGATTGAACCAGCGTTTTTTTTACATTACCCTCGAGGGGAAGACTGACGATACGGGAATTCCATTATTTAAAATTACGGCGAAGCCGCCTTCTTCCCTTAGAACCCGCCTTACCCTTAGAGCCTGTTGAGTCTCAAGGGATGAGTGGCTAGGGATAAAGAGTGCCTGAGGACTAGTCATCCCAAGTTCCTCACCACATCCTTTTTCTGGATGAGCCAGGCGGGGATCATCGCCGCGAGCGTGCCGATCACGGTCATAAAAGGGATGATAAGGAGTCCTCGCAGATCAGGCGCTGTTTCCATCACGACCGCCGCATGAGACGCGATGAGCTTCGCCGTGAGAACGCCTCCGCCATAACCCAGAAGCCAGCCGGTGAAGGAAGCGGCGAGAAGGAGTATCGCAGCCTCCGAGAGCAGCAACCGGCGAATGTCCCCCTTCCCTACCCCCAGTGCGCGCAGGAGCGCAAGCTCCGAGAGCCGGCCGAGCGTGCTCCAGTACATCGCCAAAAGTGTGATGAGGATGGAGACCGACAGAAGACAGGCAGTCAAGATCCCCCAGAAATCCTTCGTCTGCCCCACCATCGCATAGAGAGAGATGATGGTCTGCGACGGGAAGAGCATCTGCACATCCTTCTGCCGCTGGTACAAAGAAAGAAGCTGCATCGCTTCCTTGTAGCCTTTCGGTACGACGAGAAGCGCCGTCACTTCCTTTTGCGCTTCGGCGGCCGTGCCATGCGCTTCCCACACGTCTCTGATATCCGTCAGAATCGCCGTGTCATACGGCCCCTTCACGGGAGCAAGGATCCCGACCACCTTCAAGGTATGATTATGCGCTCTTCCTTTCGCGCTTGCTCCATGCACCGAGTGGAAGGTATCCCCTATGCGAAGTCCGGTGAGACGCGCCGTCTCGCTCCCGATGACGACATCTCCTTCCTCCGCAAAGCATCGTCCTTCAGCGATGGAAAGCCATGGGCCCTTCTTCTTATCCGGGCGAAAATCAAAAATATCTGCGTTCGTCCCGGCGATGCGAAAGCCCCGGTAATTATCCCCGAAGGCGAGCGGATACACCGCCTCCGTGTGCGGATCGGAAGCGAGCTTCTCCACATCGTCATGGGTGATATTTCCGATCGGCTTGTCCCGAAGGAATACCGTATTCAGCACCAGCTGGTACGAGGAGCCCTTCGCTCCGACAAGGATCGGAAACGGAGAGACCGCACGATTGATGCCATCATAGAGCCCGCCCGCCGTCTGCAGCAGAAATACAGGCAGCGCACAGGCGAGTGCGATCAGAAAGAGCAGGATCAGCCGTGTGAGCGGACGGCGGATGAATGAAAGAAAAGCCAGATGAAGCATGGGATACATTCTCCTTTAATAGAGTCAAAGGGTTCAGCGGGTTCTACAGGTTCAGAGGGTTCAGGGTTGTGGGTTCAGGGTTCAGGGTTGTGGTGGCGGCTTCGCCGCA
>JAIJLI010000471.1 GCA_022722495.1 Dialister sp.
GTCTCGCTGCGCTCGACTGCCCCTTCCAAAGGAAGGGGCTGGAGAAACACTGTCGAATCCGCTCAACCGGTAGAATGTATTAACTATGGAACATTATCGCAACTATTCTGATTTCTTGAAACAAAAATACGGCGAGAAGGTCTACAAGATCCCGATCTCGCTCCCCGTGACCTGTCCGAACCGCGATGGTACGCTGTCAAAAGCGCCCTGCATCTTCTGTGGCTCGATCGGAGCGGACTATGAGACGAAGGCGGTCGGCATGAAGATCACCCGCCAGCTTGACCGGAGCATCGCGCATGTGGGGCCGAAGTACAAGGCGAAGAAATTCATCGCCTATTTCCTGAATTTCACAAATACCTACGCGCCGCCGGACGATTTTCGGCGCTGGATGGAGGAAGCCATGCAGCATCCCGATGTGGTGGGAGTCGACGTTTCGACGCGTCCGGACTGCATTCACGAGCGCTACCTTGACATCCTGAAAGAGCTTTCAGATACCTATGGCAAGGATGTGACGATCGAGCTGGGGCTGCAGAGCAGCAATGCCCATACCCTCGAGAAGATCGGCCGCTGCCACGGCGTCGCGGAATACATAGATGCCTCGCTCCGCATCGCTCGCTATGGCTTCGGGCAATGTACGCATGTCATCGCAGATCTTCCATGGGATGACCGGATAGACGTCATCGAGACGGCAAAGCTCATCTCCGTCCTCCCCGTGACAGAGGTGAAGCTGCACTCCTTATATATCGTGAAGGATACGGCGCTCGCGCATATGTATGAAGCCGGCGAGGTCACGCTCTCTTCGATGGAGGAATACATGGAGCGCGTCATTCTATTCCTTTCCTATCTCCGGCCTGACATCGTCATCCAGCGTATCGTCGGCCGCGCCTCGGGCGGGAATACCCTCACCGTCAATGGCGGCTCCCCGTGGTGGGACGTCAAGAAAAGGATCGACGCCCTGATGGAAGAGCGCGGTATCATGCAGGGCGCGTGCTGCGACTATATCGACGGAAAGGCCGTGCGGAGATTTGTGCGGTGAGACATAAGAAATGGTATTGGTACACGAAAGGAACTTCATGGCAGAAAAAACAGAACAGATCATGGTGAATGATCGCGAGGAGGCCGGCGCGCTTTTGGAGCGGGACAGCTCATACCTTGCCATCATCGGCGAGCATTACGGCGCAGACATCTTTGCCCGCGGCAATCTCATTCGGCTCAAGGGCGAGGAAGCGGCAGTCGATCAGAGTATGCGCGTGATCGGAAGACTGCGACGGATGATCCGTCAGCGGATCCGCCTCTCTGCGCGGCAGGTCAGGATGGTGATGTCCCTCTTGGATGAAGGCAAAGAGCAGCTGCTCGAAGACATGGAAGACGACATCATCAATTTCACCAAGCAGGGCGCACCGCTTCGCCCAAGGACTGTGGGACAGAAGATCTACGTCGATACCATCCGTCACCATTCCATCACCTTCGGCATTGGCCCCGCAGGGACTGGCAAGACCTACCTCGCTGTCGCGCTCGCTGCCTTTGCGCTTAGAAATCACGATGTCCAGCGCATCATCCTCGTCCGTCCGGCGGTCGAGGCCGGTGAGAAGCTGGGCTTCCTTCCCGGCGATCTGCAGGAAAAGGTCAATCCGTACCTTCGCCCTCTCTTTGACGGACTGCTGGATATGTTTGGCCCGGAAGACTTCATGCGGCTGCAGCAGAAGGGACAGATCGAAGTCGCGCCTCTCGCCTACATGCGCGGGCGCACGCTCGAGAAATCCTTCATCATCCTTGATGAAGCGCAGAATACCACCATCGAGCAGATCAAAATGTTCCTGACACGTCTCGGGCACCGCTCGAAGATGGTCATCAATGGCGATACCACGCAGATCGACCTCCCGCCTCATGTCAAGAGCGGCCTTATCGACGCCGAGCGCGTGCTGAAGCATGTGAAAGACATCGGCCATGTCTATTTCAATGAAGATGACGTCGTCAGACACGATCTCGTGGCAGCGATCATTCATGCCTATGAAGAAGATGCGAAGAAAAAGAGTCACTAGAGACTGGTGACTAGTGACTGGTGACTGGTGACTTAAATGCCACTTTC
>JAIJLI010000472.1 GCA_022722495.1 Dialister sp.
GGACACTCTGTCCAGTGCTTATTTTGCACTGCCTATGCAGTGTACACTGTATGTCTAAAGATTACCCCCCTCTGTGTCCAATTTTAGTTTACCACTTCAGTGGCGGCTTCGCCGATTGGCATAAATAGCCTTCCCCTCGAGGGGAAGGTGCCCCGAAGGGGCGGATAGGGCACTCACGGCATGAAAGAGAGCGGAAAATGCGTCTCAAGCAGGTGATTTACGGCAGCAGCCGAGCGTCGATTTTTGTAAACGGCAATGACCGAAGGCAACATTGAATAACCAGTCACCTGACACCCCTAATTCTCAGAGATCTCAAGGAAGCTATCGCCATGCATGCCCAAGAGTTCTTGACCGCCCCATGTGATCGTGCTACAATGAGGATGCGAAATGGATTCCAGCATCCGTAAAAGCATAAAAGAATGAGCCCCCTTGAGATCTCGACCATCTCAAGGGGGCTCTTCTTGTTCAAAGCACAAGAATAAGCTTCGGCTTATCACTCACTGCCCCTTTACCGGTCAAGCCATTTGCAAATGTAGTACGCGACTACACTTGCTGCGACCGAGAGAAAAAATGATTCCAGCATTCGCAAAAGCACCTCCCTTCAGTCACAAGACTATGCATGGGGAGTTGCAGTGTGACGTGTATAGTATATCATACGTCTTATTGCACAAAAAACGACTTTTATGTTTGCGGCGCTTTCTCATTATTATGCGCCGCACCAACATTTCTAATTTCTCATTTCTAATTTCTCATTCGAGCAAAGCTTTCATCCACAATCAAGGGGCAGCACGCCCCAGGGCTACCCCTTTTTAAATGTCCAATACCTCGGCACGAAGATGTCTTCGTAAAGATTGATGGCGAAATTATCAGTCAGCCCCGAGATGTAGTCGACAGCCGCACGGGGAATGTCGCCCCCGGCGAGGCGGAGCTGTTTCTCTGGAAGACGGTCGTAGCAGGCCCCCGACCTGTCCCTCTCCGTGTAATAGGAAAAGAGCATCTTCACCACATGGCTTCCGCGATCGCGATCGGGGATGAGGTTATCCGACATATAGACAGCACGGAACATGAATCTCCTGAAATCCAAAAGGATCCTGTCACCCTCTTCACACATATGGATGCCGTCCGTCTCATCCTGCATCGAATGCTCCACGACGTCAGTCACCATCGCAGTGATCATGGAGGAGTGCGTCGTCCCGATGCGGTGGCGGATCTTCTCGGGCACATCCATCGCGGTGATGAGCCCCATGGACTCCGCATCCTCATAGTCGTGGCAGAGGTAGGCGATGCGATCGGCATACTTGATCAGACTGCCTTCAAGCGTATGCGCCTTGAGCGGCCCGCAGTGGTTCAGCATGCCGTCGAGCACAGGGAGCGTCAGATTCAGCCCCGCACCATCCCGCTCGAGCCTCTCTACGATGCGGACGCTCTGCTCATTATGCTCGAAATGGCCATAGATCTCCTTGAGCGCCTGCTCCCCGACGTGGCCAAAAGGCGTGTGCCCGAGGTCATGTCCGAGTGCGATCGCCTCCACAAGGTCTTCATTCAAGGACAGTGCGCGCGCCATCGTCCGCCCGATCTGTGCGACCTCGAGGGTGTGCGTCATCCGCGTCCGATAATGATCGCCCTGCGGCGCGATGTAGACCTGCGTCTTGTGCTTCATCCGCCGGAAGGAATTGCTGTGGAGGATGCGGTCACGATCCCGCGCAAAGTCCGTCCGGAGCGGATCCTTCGTCTCCGCATGCGCCCGCTTCGCCTCCTTCACATGAAAGGCGCGCGGCGACAGGACATCGTATTCTCTCTCTTCGATCCGTTCCCGTGGATTCATAGTAGGCCTCCTTGGAAAAATGATGGTGTGTTTATTTTATTGTAGCATAAAAAAGAGTTCGGGGTTCACCCGTGGGGCGTGCTGCCCTTTGATTCCATTTGAAAGCCGCGATGAGTAGCTAGGGATTAGGGATTAGAAATCTCAAGTGACTTGAATGCCACTTTCGGGCATCGCCCCGTTTCGTCATCCTGAGCGGCGAGAAACGTCGTATGTGAGATAACGAATGCCAGAACAGCTGCGACCTCGTCATCGATCT
>JAIJLI010000473.1 GCA_022722495.1 Dialister sp.
TTGGGCTGTTTTAGCCTTGGAATATGGTATGCCGATAGAGAGCGTGAGCAAGATTCTTGGCCATACAAACATCACCACGACGCAGATATACGCCAAGGTGACAAGCAACAAACTTGACCATGACATAGCAGTCTTTGAAAGTCGAATCAAGGGGCACTTGCCTGTTATGGGAGGAATGGTATGAAAAGGACTGTAATCACCGTGGACGGAAATGGAATACTTTCCATTCCGTCCAACTTGGAGAACTTGTGGATGAGTGAGGGAGAATTGGTCAATATGCTTCATGTTACCGCCCCAAAACTCAACTCTGTGATACAAGTCATATATAAAGAAGGCATGTTGTCTATGTCGGAAGTCCAACAAAGACAAGAAACTTCCAAGGGTATTTGGCAAACATTGTATGGATTCCCTATGGTTGTTGCCATTTGCTTTCGTCTCACCTCTAATGGGGCTATGCAACTTCGTAATGCCATCTTCAAGAGGCTGTACGGAGCAAAAGAGAAAGCAGCCATTGTCCTACAACTCTACGGAGGGACAAATGCCATTAGCTGAGATTGGTTGTATCTTTGACGCTTCTATTATTCACTGTCGTATTGACTTGCCTACGTACTGATTCACTGTCGTATCAAGCATTTCTGTGAAGAACGAAGAACTGCTGATGTCAAACGTTTTACAGTTTTATCGTATGACATATAAAACGTATGACATGCAGGAATACATTTTTGTTCATCCCGAGGAAAGGTTTGCAAGGAAGCCTCTCTTCGGGATTTTTCGTTTTATCTTATCCCGAAAGGCTACATCAAGCACATTGATTTCCAATCTTTTAACATTGTCGGTGCAAACTTCTCCATTCTGCGCAAGTTTGTGTTTTGCGTTTTGATTTTCCGCCCTTACCTTTGCAACTTTAATTTATCAACTCACAAAGGTTAGATTATGAGCAAGACAAACGACAACAATCAGCTTGTAGGCGTGGCAAATGCAAAGCCACAGGCTGCACCTCCGACAAACGAGGTGTTCATCCGTGTTGGCACAACCTTGTACAAGGTGGTTGACCAACCTACCATCAATGGAGGAAAGGTAAGAAAGCGCATCCCATGGAACATGGAGACCTTGCGTCAGGACTACGGCAAGGAGTTCATCAAGTACGTTCACAAGTATGACGGCTTCTGTACTGTTCCCGAACATGTGAACCACCGCACGGTGATAGACGGTTTCCTCAACCTATACGAGCCGATAGGACATAAGCCGATGCAAGGGGGCTTCCCAAATATCAAGAAGTTGGTTAGTCACATCTTCGGTGAGCAATATGAGCTTGGCATGGACTACCTGCAACTTCTTTATCTCAGACCAGTGCAGAAGCTGCCTATTCTATTGCTTGTATCAGAGGAAAGAAACACAGGCAAGACCACGTTCTTGAACTTTCTGAAGGCATTGTTCCAGGACAACGTGACATTCAACACCAACGAGGACTTCCGCAGTCAGTTCAACTCCGATTGGGCTGGCAAACTGCTCATAGTCGTGGACGAGGTATTGCTCAGCCGCAGGGAGGATTCCGAGCGGTTGAAGAACCTCAGCACCACACTCTCGTACAAGGTGGAAGCCAAGGGCAAGGACAGGAACGAGATTTCCTTCTTTGCCAAGTTCGTGCTGTGCTCCAACAACGAATCACTCCCTGTCATCATTGACGAGGGCGAGACCCGATATTGGGTGAGGAAGATTTTATCGTTGCAATCTGACGATACCGACTTCTTGGAGAAACTGAAGGCGGAGATACCCGCTTTTCTGTTCCATCTGCAAGGCAGAACGCTGTCCACAGAGCGGAAGAGCCGTATGTGGTTCGCCCCCGAACAGATAGCGACCGATGCTCTGAGGAGAATCATACGCTGCAACCGCAACCGACTTGAGGTGGAAATGTCGGAGCTGTTCCTTGAGGTCATGGAGAACACCCAAACCGACAGTTTGCAATTCTGCCTCAATGATGCAATCGCCTTGTTGCAATGCAACCACGTGAAAGCGGAGAAGCACCTTGTGCGAAAGATAGTGCAGGACTGTTGGAAGCTGCAACCTTCAGAGAACGCC
>JAIJLI010000474.1 GCA_022722495.1 Dialister sp.
GAATCCTGCGCGCCTTGAAGAGGCTCCCTGCCGCATGACACAGGATGCTGATATTTTCCAGCGTCAGCTTCCGCTTCAGGCCCGAAGCCGGCAGCGAGGCGAAACGATACCCTTCCTTCGGAATGATACGTGACTCCATCCCATTCGGTGTGCCCACGAAAAGAAATTCTGTTTCTTCCAGTTTTGCTATTTCCTTAGCAATGGTGATGGCCGGGTAAATATGTCCCCCCGTACCGCCGCCAGATAAAATAACCCGTTTCATGAATGCTCCGTTATAATCAGTGAGAAAACAGGGATCAGGGATCAGCCTTGGAGACATCAGATGTCAGATGTCTGGCTTCTGACATATTTTCTGACCCCGACCCATTTACATAAGGCTCTTTACGTTTTTCTTGAAATCCATGCCGCGCTCTTCCATATTCTTGTACATATCGAAAGAAGAGCAGGCCGGTGAAAGGATGACGACATCCCCCGGTTTCGCCAGCTTCTGCCCGAGGAGGACGGCCTCTTTCATAGAGGATACGCGGTGGATCGAAGAGACGCCCGCTTCCCTGGCCGCTTCCTCGAAGCGCTCAGCCGCCGCTCCCAAAAGGATGAGCTCTTTCGTATGAGAGCGCACGGTCTGCATGAAATCAGAAAGAGGCGTGCCCTTATCATGACCGCCGGCGATCAGAATGACCGGCTTGTCGAAGGCCTCCATGCCTTTGATGGCTGCATCGGTATTCGTGGCCTTGGAGTCATTGTAGTACGATACGCCGTCCAGCTTGCGAACAAATTCGATGCGGTTCGGAAGAGCAGCAAAGGTCTTCAGTGCCTCTATGATGACCGCCGTGTCGACGCCGCCCTCATGCGCCAGAAAAGCAGCAGCCAGACAGTCCTCGATATTCTGCTTTCCCTTCAGCAAGAGCTCACCTGCAGTGCAGAGAGGGATGGTTTCTCCCCGTCTCTTCAGCACGAGACGGTCACCGGAAAGGCATGCACCTTCCTCGACCCCGTGCGAGGTAGAGAGCAGGCACACATGGGTGTGTGCTTCCGCCTGCTTTTTCAGCATCGGCGTATACGGATCGTCAGCATTCAGAAGGATGCAGTTCGTTTCGTCCATATTTTCAAAGATCCGCGCCTTGGCTGCCACATAGGCCTCCATGGTGTGGTGACGTTCCAGATGATCGGGCGTGATATTCAGGATGACCGCCGCCTTCGGCTGGAAATGGGTGATGAATTCCAGCTGGAAGCTCGAAACTTCCGCTGCGATCAGACCATTCTCCGGCACCAGCTCTGCTTCGCGGGAAAGGGAGATCCCCAGATTCCCCGCAAGAGCAAAGGGCCTTCCCGAGTGGGAGAGCATGCTGCCAAGAAGCGTCGTGGTCGTGGTCTTCCCGTTTGTCCCCGTGATGGCCAGGATCGGCGCCTTCGTCACGCGATAGGCGAGCTCGACTTCACTCAAAACAGGGATGTGCCTTTTCATCGCCCCCTGAATCACGACATTTTCCGCCGGGATGACAGGGGAAACGACGACGGCATCCATCCCGTCCAAAAGGCTCTCCGACTGCGCGCCGAAGCAGAACTCAGCCCCGAGCCCGATGAGCTCTTCTTTTTCTTTATTATTCTGTATCTGATCCTTCAGATCAGAGATCACGACATGGGCTCCATGACGGAGAAGTACATGGGCCGCGCCAAGGCCACTGATACCGGCGCCCAGAATAAGTACATGTTTCAAAGCTATACCTCCCATGAATGGTAAAACATGGATAGTCGGCGGGAAGGGATGCGAATGGAAAGCATCGGCTTTCATTCCTGATCTCTATTTCCCGTTCTGCTGCCGGCCGATTTATGGCAGTGCATAGATCGCCAGCATCAGGCTGCCCGCGGCGGCGAAGCCTTCGAAGATCCAGAAGGACCAGACGACACGAACTTCACTCCAGCCGGACAGTTCGAAATGATGGTGCAGCGGACTCATCTTGAAGACACGCTTGCCCGTTGTTTTGAAAGAAATGACCTGAATGATGACAGATAAGGCTTCCAGCACAAAAATAAGGCCGAGGAAGGCGAGCAAGAGCTCCGTC
>JAIJLI010000475.1 GCA_022722495.1 Dialister sp.
GACGCCCTCTCCGCCATCGCCGACATCGCCTCCCGTGTGAATACAGAGACCGAAGACATTGGCGCCCGCCGCCTCTATACGATCTTGGAGCGCGTCTTGGAAGACCTTTCCTTCGATGCGCCGGACCTCGAAGACAAGCACGTCACCATTGACGAGAGCTATGTGAGAAATAAGCTCGGCGACGTCACGGAGAATATAGATATTTCGAATTACATCCTGTAGCCCTTTGCGTACGGGATAAAACCGCCGGAAGGAGGATCCCTTGTGGATCACTTTCCGGCGGTTTTTTGATGGCGATTTTGCGCTCAGTGAGGAAAATAAGGCTTCGGGTAACGGTCCGATTTTTGCATGCTTTGAGGAGAGAGGACATATACACTGTGATAGTTATTCAAAATTCGTTTTCTTACGTCCGATTGTCGTCATTACAACTGATGAAACCATCAAACCTTTGATATTTTTATCAGTTCAAGTGCAAGATTATGAATAGAATGACGGATAAAATGCCATAAATGTACTTGTAAATCAGTAAAATATGTGCTAATATGTTTGCATAAATAATAAATCACTCTTTAGATGACAGGGAGAGGTGGAGAAATGAAAAGAAGCAAGCTGTTCATTACCGCTGCAGGCATTAGCTTTGCTTTTGGCGTGACCTCTATCGCTTATGCAGATACGCCATTTCTTCGTCAGGAACAGTTGCAGGAGCAAAAGATTCAGCATGCCATCAGTGCGAGCCGGAGCACGGCTCAGCTGACGAAACCTATCGCCATTGAAAAAGCAGTAGAAGTAGATCCTTCGATTCAAGATCTTTCTTCTACTGCTTTTCTTGTGCGAGAGATCGTGGTAGATGACAATCTGGAAGAGTTCTCCTTTTTGGAAGATATGACGGCTTCCTATACGAATCAGGAAATTACGCTGGCAGAGGCAGCAAAGCTCCTTGACGCTATGAATCAGAAGCTCTCGGATAAGGGATACGTGACCAGCCGCGTGGTGATTCCGGAGCAGAATGTAGCGAGCGGTCTGTTTCATTTGAAACTGCTGGCAGGACGGATGGGGCGTGTGGTTTATGCGGAAGGCTGCAAGGCAGTTACCTGGCGCAATGCCTTTCCCATCCACGAAGGGGATATTTTGAATGTATACCTGCTTGAGCAAGGCGTGGAGCAGATGAGAAAGGTTGCCTCACAGGACATCTCGATGCAGATTCTCCCCGCGAATGCGGCAGGTGTTTCAGATGTGGAGCTGACAACATATGCAGGGAAGCAGCTTTCCGGCAGTCTATCGGTGGACAATGCAGGCCTTGCAGAAACAGGCAAGTACCAGTGGACGCTGACGACAGGCATCGATCGTTTCTTTCATGCGAATGACCAACTGCAGTTTTCTTTTTCCATGGATGGCAGTCGTGATGGAAGCGAAAAAGGGACGCGCAATCTGAGCTTTTCCTACTCCATTCCTCGCGGCAAAGATATGCTGACGTTTCGCCATGACCGCTACCGGTATCACCAGACGGTGCGTTCCATCCCCTATGATTTCATCAGCCAGGGGAAGACGAGTGTCAGCCGTCTGATGCTGGATCATCTCATTTCCCGCAACCGGATGGAGAAACGCTCGTGGGACTTGGCGATCATCAAAAGAGACTCGCACACCTTTTTGAATGACATGGAAATCCCTGTGCAGCGTCTCGATCGGACGGCGCTGGAAATCGGGCTGTCTGATCAGTTGCGGCTCGGAAACAGCAGTCTCTACCTCCGTCTTGCCCATCGGCAGGGCATGGGATGGTTGGGAGCGCAGAAAGAAAACGAATACAGTGATGCACCG
Source organism: Dialister sp. (assembly GCA_022722495.1). Lineage (GTDB taxonomy): Bacteria > Bacillota > Negativicutes > Veillonellales > Dialisteraceae > Dialister. The sequence goes on from JAIJLI010000475.1 coordinate 1,816, forward strand.
AAGAGCCGCTACAAACTGTGGATCTTTGACGCAGACTGGTACAAACCACTGACGCTTGGCCATCGCCCTGCTTCTTTTTCTGCTTCCTTTCATGGCCAGTGGAACACGGCAGGCAAGCGGCTTTATGGGATTGACCAGATCAGTATCGGAAACAGTTATACCGTCCGCGGCTTTGACGGCGAGTATACACTGATGGGCGAAAGCGGCTGGTACTTGCGAAATGAACTATCCAGTCGCATCCCCTCAC
>JAIJLI010000476.1 GCA_022722495.1 Dialister sp.
CTCTCTGGCGGCAACCAGCAGAAGGTCGTCATCGCGAAGTGGGTGGGCATGCATCCGAAGCTTCTCATCCTGGATGAACCGACCCGCGGCATCGATATCGGTGCGAAAAAGGATATCTATGACCTGATGAATGAACTGACCGCCCAAGGCGTATCGATCATCATGGTTTCTTCTGAACTGCCGGAAGTCATCGGCATGAGCGACCGTATCATGGTCATCCACGAAGGACATCTGGCTGGCATCATCGATCATAAAGATGCAACACAGACACGTATTATGACATTGGCTACCGGAGGAGAGTAAGCATGAATTCCGAAAAAGTTAAAAATCTTGTGAGAGAAATGGGGCCGCTCATTGGTCTCATTGTCCTCTTTATCGTTATCGCGGCTTTGAATGACAGCTTCATCGATCCGTCGAACCTGAAAAATCTGGCTCGTCAGATCTCCATCAATGCGCTCATCGCCTTTGGCATGACCTTCGTTATCCTGACGGGAGGCATCGACCTCTCCGTCGGCTCGATCCTCGCGCTGTCTTCTGCGCTCATGGCGAGCATGATCGCCAAAGGGACGAATCCGGAGCTTGCGATCCTTTTCTCTGCTTTCATCGGTATCCTGCTCGGCGCGGTGAATGGTGTCATCATTTCCTACGGAAAGGTCGCTCCTTTCATTGCAACGCTCGCTACCATGACCATCTATCGCGGCGCGACGCTCGTCTATACGAATGGCAACCCGATCTCCGGCCTTTCGGATGATCCTTTCTTCACAGGTTTTGGCCAAGGTTTCATCATGGAGGTCCCGGTCCCAGCCATCGTGATGCTCATTGCTTTCCTGATCCTTTTTTTCATTTTGAAGAGGACACCGCTTGGCCGCCAGACCTATGCGGTCGGCGGAAATGAAAAAGTTTCCTATATTTCCGGGATTAAGATTGACAGAATCAAGATTTTTGCGTATGCTTTGACTGGATGCCTTTGTGCTATCGCTGGCGCTATCCTGACTGCTCGCCTGAACAGTGCGCAGCCGACGGCCGGCATGGGCTATGAACTGGATGCTATCGCAGCTGTCGTTTTGGGCGGTACTTCGCTCGCAGGCGGCAAAGGCCGTATTTCCGGCACGCTCATCGGTGCTCTTATCATCGGTACGTTGAATAATGGTCTGAACATTTTGAATGTGTCCAGCTTCTATCAGCAGGTTGTCAAAGGCGTAGTTATTTTGCTTGCCGTCCTGATGGATCGCAAGAAGAACTAAGGAGGAAAACATTTTGTTTAAGAAAATCGCATTAACAGCTCTCATTGGCGCAGCACTCATCTCTGCTGCTGGTTGTGGCGGCTCTGATAAGAAAGCCGACTCTTCTGCTGCTTCCGGCGCGAAGAAAGTCACCATCGGCTTCTCTGTCTCCACGCAGAACAACCCATTCTTCGTCACCATGGCAAACAGCGTCAAAGCAGCTGCTGAAAAGGCTGGCGTGAATGTCAAGATCGTCGATGCACAGAATGATCCGGCAAAACAGTCCAATGATATCGCTGACCTGCTCCAGGGCAACATCAGCGTCCTCATCGTGAATCCGGTAGACTCCGCAGCAGTATCCAACTCTGTCCTTGCAGCCAATAAAGCCAAGATCCCGGTCATCACCATTGACCGTGCTTCTGACAAGGGTGAAGTCGCTGTACACATCGCTTCCAACAACATCAAGGGCGGCGAAATGGCAGCAGAATACATCGTTTCCAAACTCGGCGAAGGCACTCCGGTCGCTGAACTCGAAGGTATCCCGGGCGCATCCGCTTCCCGTGAACGCGGCCAGGGCTTCCATAACATCGCTGACAAGAAACTGAAAGTCCTCGCAAAGCAGAGTGCAAACTTCGATCGCAGCCAGGGCCTGACCGTTTCTGAAAATATCCTCCAGGCAAACCCGGATGTCAAAGCCATCTTCGCACAGAACGATGAAATGGCTCTCGGCGCTATCTCCGCTGCCAAAGCTGCCAACAAGCAGATCTTCATCATCGGCTTCGATGGCACGGATGACGGCGTGAAAGCAGTCAAAGACGGCACCATGGCAGCTACC
>JAIJLI010000477.1 GCA_022722495.1 Dialister sp.
ACCTTCCGGTATCGCCCGCGCATTTTGCCTCTATCCTTCCCTACGGAATTCCCCTCACCCTCTTCGGTGTCTTCCTCCCGCCGCTCCTCTTTAGCAGCGGGATGCCGCACATCTCCCCTGGCCTCGGCAGTCTTCTCGCTGCCAGCGAGCTCCCCGCCGCCCTCTTCTTCTCCTTCCTGCTTCTCGGCGAATCGATCTCCGTCCCGCAGATCATCGGCATCGTCATGATCCTTTTCGGGATCTGGCTGGGGAATAGGAAACATGTAGTATAATGAAAGAAAATGATTCTCCAAGGAGGCCCTATGAAGAAATACTTTTTCTTTGATATCGACGGCACGCTGACCACGCCGCTTACTGCCGACTATCCCGACAGCACAAGAGAAGCCATCCGACGCCTCCAAAAGGCAGGGCACTTCGTCTCGCTTGCGACCGGACGCATTCAGGCAGATGCCTGGCAGGTCGCGTGTGACCTTGGCATCACAGCCGCTGTCTCCGATGGAGGAAATGCGGTCACCATAGACGGCAAGATCCTTTATGATGAAGGTCTTGCACTTGAAGACTGCTTCGCGATGCTCTCTGCCATCGACGGCGAGAAGCATCCCTGGGCGCTTGCGATCAGAAATGAGAAATACCGCATCACGACTACGGACAGCTACCTTGAGAAGGTGAAAGACCGCTACTACAAGACGGAAGTGGACCCCGCTTTTGATTTTCACACTGCCTCCGTCATCCACAAGATCTTCATCGCCTGCAGCAAGCAGGAGGAAGCGGAGATCCCCTTGGGCCCACTCCCTCACGTCTGGTTCCGTGCGGATACCATGCTCATCGAGCCTATCCATAAGGAGCACGGCATCAAGGAGCTTCAGCGCCGCTTCGCCATTCCGGATGAAGACATCGTTGTCTTTGGCGACGGCATGAATGACCGCACCATGTTCCGCCCCGAATGGTTCTCCATCGCCATGGGAAATGCCAAGCCACAGCTCAAGGAAAAAGCCAAGTACATCACCAGCCGGGCCGATGAAGACGGCATCTATGAAGCATGCAGGCGGTTTGGATGGATTTGAAAAAGCAGCCCCAGGCTGCTTTTTTTAGTGAGGAGTGAGAAGTGGTGGTGCGGCGCTTTATGAAGTCAGCGCCGCACCACCATTTTCTCATTTTGAGAGGAGCCACACTACATGAGCGTCACTCATACCATCTGGCATAAAAAAAGAGAAGCGACATGCGCCGCTTCCAAAGGGGTTGGAGCTGGTTGGGCTCCGTAATGAGAACCTGTATAATAGCTTTCGTAGAAAGTTATTACCAAAGAGAGGGAGCCAGGATGGCATTCCCTGATGCCATCCTGACAGAAGGACAATAACGTCCCAAGGAGGTCGAGTCAGCCGGATAGGCCGGCCAAGAGTGGAGGAAATATCCTCCTATAGGAACTTCCCTAAGGGAAGGATCTGTAAAAGGGGGGCGATGATTCCATTTCCCTGTTGAAACCATCGCTGAAGGGAGATGAACCATGGGGAACGAAAACCCCACAGGTATATGTAAACCTCAGATACTGAGGAATACATCATATATAGTCACTTCCGAAGAAGTATTCGTAGAAGGGGTGGTGATGATCATTTTCCCAAAAGAAATGAAATTTCTTTATGACCATCACCGGAAAGGAGATGAACCATGGAGAAAAATCCCCACAGGTATATGTAAAGCCCGAAGGCATTACATCGATAGTATCGCTGATATCCACATACAGGGATGCTCCGGGCCATCAAGGCCGGATTCCGGATAAGCTCGGAGATCTTTACTGACATCAGCCTTTGCGAAAAAGCGAGAAGTTCCGTTGACCTACTCGGAGAATAGTGTTCCCTGTCACCATCCTCAGCAAAAGGGGCTCTGCTTCATTGATCCTCATCATGCCGCAGAAGGAAATCAAAAAATCCACCCTTTTGGATAGAAAAAGGGTGGAATATGCACGTCAAAAGGACTTGCAGTCAAGCACACCTTCCTATCGCTCGTAGGTCAAACGGTTGTACAAAACAGGCAGTTCTCCTGACTCTGCTTCCTCGCT
>JAIJLI010000478.1 GCA_022722495.1 Dialister sp.
CATTTCGTCATCCTGAGCGGAGAAAAACGTCGTGTGTTAGAAAATGGCTTATCTGAAACAGGAGAACTGAGTCGAAGGATCTAAGCGCCGCGGAGTTTTGAAACCAGCGTTTTTCTCGTATCGCAAACCTAATCCCTAGATACTAATTCCTAGTCATCAGTTACTAGAGATCACAAATCCTTAGTCACTCATTTTTAACAACTTTATGAATTCCTTCACCGCCGCCGGTGTATAGGATCCGTGCGGCAGGAGCAGGCGGTAGCGGCGGATGGCGTAGCGGGAGCGGAATGTAAAGAAACGGATGTGCTGCTCGGTCCCATCGACAAGGCGGTCGCTCAGGAAGGAGGCACCGATGCCGGCAAGCGCAAGGCGATAAGCGGTGACGAGCTGCGGCACTTCGATATATCTCTTGGGATTCACCCCTGTTTCTTCAAAAATTTTCAGGCTGCGCGCCCCGAGATTGATATGCGCATCGATGGCGATGAAAGGAATCTCGGGAAAAACGGATAGCTCCACCTGAGGAGCATCTTTTGCCAGATGGCGTCCCGCAGCCACATCACATGCTGAGAAAGCCTTGGAAAGCAGGGACTCTGGCAGTGAAAAATGAGAAGGCAGGGCGAGCAGGATATGGTCACTGAAGCTCTCGTAGTTCTCGAATTCCTGAATGACGGATTCGTCGCAGCTGAATGTAAAATCAAGCTTATGTTCTTTCAAAAGGTCTATCAGCCGGTCCGAGCTCGTTTCCTCCATGCGGATATGGATGTGTGGGAAGCGGCGCGTGAAGCGCGTTATATAGGGTGGGAGCAGGTATGCATTCATATAGTTCGTCCCGCCAAGACAGATGTCCCCGCTCATGAGGCCGTGCAGGTCATTGATCTGCTGTTTCATTTCCTGCTCAAGGAGCATTTCTTTTTTGATATAGGAAATATACATCTCACCCACAGGCGTCAGCGTGAGCGGACGCTGCCCGCGGTGGAAGAGCGCGGCTCCGATTGCCTTCTCTACTTTCCTGATGGCAATGCTCAAAGCCGGCTGTGTGACAAAGAGCGCTTCCGCTGCTTTCGAAAAGCTGCCATTGACATAGACCTGATATATGTATTTTTTCTCCAGCTCCATAATATAAATCTCCTTTATGAAAGCATTAGTATGATTAAATTGATTATATAATGCAAAAAGCGTATAGTAAAGGCATTCAATGAGAAAAAAGAATAAGAGAGAGGGCAGAAAGCGGCAGGTTCAGGAGATTCAAGCGGTGATTCTCTATGATTATGCGGCGCACCACCATTTCGCATTTCTCATTTCTAATTTCTTATTCAAGCGAGGCTTTCAAACGTAATCAAAGGACAGCACGCCCCTTGGGCTAACCTTAAGGAACCCTGATTACATCGCAGAATCAGTGTTTCCTTGGATTTAATCAGTGTTCCCTAAACAAATCAAGAAAGGATGATCCCTATGCCAAATATGATGTACCAAGTTTCCACACTGCAGGCTCTCATGATGGGAGACTACGAAGGTCACATTTCCATCCGTGCGCTTTTAAAAAAAGGGGATACAGGGCTCGGCACCTTTGACAGTCTTCATGGAGAAATGATCCTGCTAGACGGCATCTGCTATCGGGCGCTCGAAGATGGCCATGTGGAGATCTCGCAAGAAGAAGACCGCTCGCCTTTTGCCGTCGCTTCTTTTCTGAAAGAGGACGACGCTTTCCCTATCAGTGCCCCTGATTTCTCTGCGCTGCAGGAGACGCTCGATGTGAGACGTATTCGTTTGGGAAAAAATAATATCTGCCTGTGCCGCATAGATGGCGACTTTGAAGAAATCAAAGCGCGCTCGGAAGTCCCGCAGGCAAGGCCATACCGTCCGCTTGCGGTCGCTATGAAAACCGACCAGCGGGAATTTACCTTCGAACATGTATCAGGCAGTCTCGTCTGTGTCTATTTCCCGCCCTACATGGATAAGCTGAATATGGCAGGCTGGCATATCCATTTCATTTCCAAGGACAGGCGCCATGGCGGTCATGTCTTCGGTCTTTCCCTGACCAAAGGCAGCGCGCGC
>JAIJLI010000479.1 GCA_022722495.1 Dialister sp.
GATGGGGGCGGATCAGGTCACCGTTCATCCCGGTCGGGAGGGGCTTCTCCTTCCGGGGGTAGATTTCGATGCGATGCAGGCGGAGGCCGCAGTTTCAATCGGTCAGTATGGGAAGAAATCAGGGGTTTCAGTTTCTTTTGAAATCATGGAGAAGATCCCTAAAGAGCGATTCACTTCCGCAGAAGCGGTGCTGCGGATGGAACGATGTGCAAAAATGGGGGTCTGCTGGGGATACACAGAGGATCTTGCGCATTGCGATACGGAGGAGGAAGTGTTCCGTACGGCGCAGGTTCTTTCGGGAAGGCTGAAGGAATTTCATGTCAGCAATAAGAAGGGTAAAGCGCGGCATGTGGCTGATGTGCGGGGCGGGGATTTTGATCTGCCGTCTATAACGCATCGGCTGACGAAGTATGAATTGCCTATGGTACTGGAGGGCTATGATCCTTCCGGACAGGCAGAGCGGTTCGAGACGACGTGGAAATGGCTTACGGAGGCATGATTCTCCTTATAATAAAAAAGTCTGTCTATGTAGATGTGAGTGATAAGGGAATGCGATGATGGTTTCATTCGTATTTCACAGGAAAGGAATATTATGAAAAAGACAATGAAAGTCATGGCTTTTGGAGTTTGTGCAGCAGCGGCTGTACTTTTTGCAGGATGCGGCAGCTCTGCGCCAGCTTCTTCTGCAGCAGAAAAGGCGGAAGGGGCTTTGAATCTGTATACGTCGCAGCCGGAAGCGGATGCACAGAAGCTGGTCGAAGCCTTTAATAAGAAGTATCCTGATGTGAAGGTGAAGATTTTCCGCTCTGGTACGGAAGAGGTCATCAGCAAGGTCATGGCGGAGAAGAAAATGGGACAGATGCAGGCGGATGTCCTGCTGGTGGCGGATGCAGCGACCTTTGAGCAATTGAAGAAGCAGTCGATCCTTGCCAATTATGAATCACCGGAAATGAAGTCTATCCCAGAAGAGCTGGTGGATAAGGATCATACCTATGTCGGTACGAAAGCGATCGCCACGGGTATCATGTACAATACGAATCTGGTGAAGGAGGCGCCGAAGTCTTTCGTGGACTTGACGAAGCCGGTGTACAAGGATATGGTGATCATGCCTAGCCCGCTGTATTCCGGAGCGGCGGCTTATAATCTGTCTTTGATGACGCGCACGAGCGGTCTTGGCTGGGATTTCTACAAGGGCCTCAAAGAGAATGGAATGAAGGTCGATAAAGGGAATGGCGGTATCCTGAAGGCTGTTGGGGAAGGACAGAAGGGGGTCGGCATCGTCGTAGATTTCATGGTCTTCCGAGCGCAGAAGAAGGGGGCACCTGTCCAGTTTGTATACCCTGCAGAGGGTTCCCCGATCGTGACGGAACCGATCGGCATCGTCAAAGGTGCGAAGAATGAAAAGCTGGCCAAGTTGTTTGAAGACTTCGTCCTGTCGGAAGAGGGACAGACATTCACAGCAGAGATGGGGTATATTCCAGTCCGCAAAGGAGTGAAAGCACCGGAAGGCATGAAATCCATCGAGGAACTGAAAATCATGAGTGGTAACCTCGCGGATCTGGTAAGCAATCGAGAGGCGGATAAGAAAGAGTTCACCAGCCTCTTTCAGAAATGAGGATGAGGATCGCGAGATCAGTCAGTCCGGGGGTTGGGATGCGGTTGCTGCTTGGCGTCATGGCATTGGGACTGTTCGTTTTCCCACTGATCCGTCTGTTGATGCTGTCGTTGGGGGCAGAGGATAGCTCATGGAGTCTTGATGGTTATCGCCTGCTGGTATCTGATGAACGGGCGTCCACGGCCATCGTGAATACGATCTATATTTCGATCGCATCAGCGCTCATTTCTTCCTTCTTAGGTACGCTCATGGCGTTCCTGGTGGGGTATACGAATATCCACTATAAAAAAATCATCGAGATGCTGATATTTCTGCCCTTTGTGATCCCTGCCTACGTCATGACGATCTCATGGACGGGACTGACTTCGCCGGGCGGCGCCCTGACGCTCTTTTTGAAAGAGCTGGGGCTGCCGGGGATCGATCTGTATACGAT
>JAIJLI010000480.1 GCA_022722495.1 Dialister sp.
AAGATTTCTCGACTTCGCTCGAAATGACGATACGGGAAAAGCGCTATCCTCCGAACCCCGAAATTTGAAAGCAGGGATTAGGGATGAGCGACCAGGGATACTGACGCTCTTCGATGAGATGGTGCGCGCAAACGCGCACCTCTTTTATAAGTATGCGACTTGCGGAGAGATCGAAAGTGCCTAGGGAAACGCTGAGGCTGCTTCCCCGCACCGTCATCCCGAGCGCAGCCGAGTAATGCTATTAAGTTAAGGAAATCGTTAACTACGTAACGTCTTGCTTCCCCCTTCGGGGGAAGTGCCGAAGGCAATAGGGGCATGGTAGCGGTATAGCGTGCTATGTTGAATAGTCCGATGCTATCGATATTTCAACATTTCATGCAATACCGCTACGTAGCCCCCTCTCCCCCTTCGGGGAGCTCCCCCGATGGGGAGCCAAGAACGTTCTGCCACTTAACTTAATAGCATTCCGCAGCCGAGGGATCCCCCTTGCAGGCAGGAAAACGCTGGGTGTTTGATGACGAGAAACGAGAAGTATCGATCCTACCGCCAAGGACACCAGTTGTGATATCCGGCGTGCAAGAAAGATTTCTCGGCTTCGCTCGAAATGACGATACGGGAAAAGCGCTATCCTCCGAACCCCGAAATTTGAAAGTAGGGATTAGGGATGAGTGGCTAGTAACTAGGGAAACGCTGAGGCTATTTCCCCGCACCGTCATCCCGAGCGCAGCCGAGGGATCCCCCTTGCAGGCAGGAAAACGCTGGATCTTTGATGACGAGAAACGAGAAGTATTGAGCCTACCGCCAAGGACACCAGTTGTGATATCCGGTGTGCAAGAAAGATTTCTCGACTTCGCTCTCTTTCGACTTTGGCCAACCCCCTGCCCTTCGGGCATCCCCCTTCCAAGGGAAGGGGGTAGAAGAAGTGTAACAACGCTCATCTTATGGAAATGCTGATTAAATCGTTGTCAGATTAATCAGTGTTTCCCTAATCGCCGCGGAGTATAAATAATGGCGATACCCGAAAGCGGCATTGAAGTCACGAGTCACTCGTAACACCTAATCCCTAGCCACTAATCCCTGCTTCCAGACTTGTGGTAGAATAAGAAAAATGGGGTTTTTGTAACTAGTGACCAGTCACTGGGATCAGGAATTGGGGATTAGAAATTCGCACCAACTGAGCAGATCCTTGAAGAAGGGGCGCGCCGAAGGCACAAGATGGTTTTCCCCACCGATAGCCCCCATGTTTATAAAGGAGGTTTTCTTATGATGTACCCTTACATGACGCTGGATGATGGCACGGAAATCATCCACTCGGAGCTGATTTCCAAAGACGGCACGGAACACGTCATTGTCCACTTCGAGCGGCCGACAGAAGACGGTTTCGACGACGCCCGTTGCGAGCTTCCCTCCTATACTTGGACTGATGTTCACGGATTTTCCAAGGAAGAACTGGCGCTCTTCGATGAGATGGTGCGCGCAAACGCGCACCTCTTTTATAAGTATGCGGCTTGCGGAGGGATCGAAAGTGCCTAGTCTATTCATGCTTCTCGGTTATAAAATTTACTTTTGGGCGAATGAGGGAAGCGAACCCATTCACGTTCATATCGCCAAAGGCAAGCCAACTGCCAACGGTACAAAAGTCTGGATTACGCAGCGAGGCGGCTGTATTCTCGCCAACAACAACGGACAGATTCCCGCTCGTGACCTCGCTAAACTACTCGAGGTCATCGAAAGCCAAGTTTTCTTCATCACACGGCGTTGGCAAGAATTCTTCTGCATTGATGATGTGACATACTTCTGCTAAGAGGTTCGTTGTACCCATTGTCCCCCAAAATTTGAAAGCAGGGATTAGGGATGAGTGACTAGTGACTAGTGACTAGGGAAACACTGAGGCTGCTTCCCCGCACCGTCATCCCGAGCGCAGCCGAGGGATCCCCCTTGCAGACAGGAAAACGCTGGGTGTTTGATGACGAGAAACGAGAAGTATTGAGCCTACCGCCAAGGACACCAGTTGTGATATCCGGTGTGCAAGAAAG
>JAIJLI010000481.1 GCA_022722495.1 Dialister sp.
ATTTCGAGCGAAGCGAGAAATCTTTCTTGCAGACCGCTAAACGAAGGATGTGTGAAAGCAGAAATACGTAGCACCAAGGAGTCGTTTCACTGCCGGTGCTTATGTGATACTGACCGCAGTGCAAGAAAGATCCCTCGGCTACGCTCGGGATGACGATAGCGCGAAACACTATCAAAATTCCGCGGCGCTTCATTATTTTATGCGCCGCCCCACCATTTCTAATTTCTTATTCAATCAAGGAGCGAGCTGCCTCAGGGGCTAACCCTGAACCTTGAACCCTGAACCCTGAACCCGACAACCTAAAAAGGAGTGGATGACTTATTTCTTCAGAGATAGAATGGATCGGCCTTTGGCTTCTCGTCATCGTGGTCGTTTCCTTTATCAATTACAACAATACGATGGTGAACTTTTCCTTCGCTCGCATGCGGAAAAAATACATCGAAGACAATGACGAGCAGGATCCTGCGCTCATCGAAAAGGTGGCGCCTTTCTACCGGGGCACGTCGCAGATCATCGGCGGCACGCAGGTCTCCTTCGTGCTGTGCAGCGCCATGCTGGGGATCTCTCTCCTGATGCTGGTAAGCCATGCTCTCGTCCTTCTGGAATCACTTCTGGGCGGAGAACTCTGGGCCGAATGGAAATGGGGCGTGTACCTCCTCATCGCGCTCCTTGTCATGGGACTTCTTCTGGTGTACTGGGTGGGGACGATCCTTCTCCCCGGGGCGCATGCACTGGTCGATCCGCTGCCCATCCTCGCTTCGCACACCTGGGTCATCCGCCTGAACAGACACCTGTACCGGCTCTTTGTCGCGGCAGGTCTTTTTGTGACGCATCGCATCTTCCGCTTGCGGGGGATCCCTTTCCGCAATGAAGTCAATTTCACCTACACCGAGGACGAGATCCGATGCATCGTCGAAGAGAGCCACCGAAGCGGCCGCCTGAATGCCCTCGAAAATACGCTCATCAAGAATTCATTTGATTTCTTCGACCTCATGGCGCGCGATGTCATGATCCCCAGAAATGAGATCGTCGTCTTCCACTTTGACGAGGATCTGTCCGAGGCCATGCGGCGTGTGCTGCCGAAAAGCCATCACACCTGCTATCCAGTCTGCCTCGAAGACAGAGACCAGATCATCGGCTTTATCCATGTGAAAGACCTTCTGCAGGGCTGTCTCTCGGGCCAACTGTCTTTGAAGAAGATCAATCGTGAGATCCTGACCGTGCCGGAAGTCATGCCCGCGCCGGCGCTGCTCCAGCTCATGAAGAACCGACGCATCTACCTTGCTGTCGTCGTAGATGAGTACGGCGGCACCTCCGGCCTTGTCACACTGAATGACCTTGTCGAAGAGCTCATCGGTGAGATCCCGCAGCCTGCGGAGAATGTCCCCTATGAGATCGTCCGTCAAAAGGACGGGACGTATGAATTTGACGGCACCGTCATTCTCGAAGATGTATCAGACCGGCTGGAGATCGATCTTGCAGGAGAAAATAAAAGCGCGACCATCGCCGGCTTCGTCTTTTCCAATCTGGAGCGTATCCCGAAGGTGGGCGACTACGTCGACTTCTCCGGCTGGCGTTTCACCGTCCTGCGACTCTCCGGCTTCCGTATCGTCCGTGTGAAAGCGGAGAAGGTGACTAGTGTAGTGACTGGCAGCTAGAGATGAGTGGCTGGGGGCTCCCGTATCATCATTACAAGCGAAGCGAGAAATGTTTGTCATTCGCGGTCAGATGGGCAATGCTTGGAAAATTCAAAACGGGAATCCTCTTATCCGCAGACCTTCGGGCATCGCGTCATATATATTCGCGGCGAAGCCGCTGCCGATTTGGCCTTCCCCCCTTGGGAAAGGCGTTGTGTCGAGAAAAGCGGTATTCTCGTATCGCAGCCTTCCCCATTGGGGAAGGGGGACCGCGCAGCGGTGGATAGGGTGCTCTCGCAAACGGCGCACTTGAGACGATCTTCTTCGCTCTTTTTCATCCCGCTAGTACCCTATCCGGCTCGCTTCGCTCGCCACCTTCCCCACGCGGGGAAGGCTTT
>JAIJLI010000482.1 GCA_022722495.1 Dialister sp.
GAGATCCGCTGGCTTTCCTTAGCCCATTTGTATTCAAGTCCTTCTTTGAAAAGTCCGCTCGCCTGCAGGGCTTTTCGGGGCATCAGGCGGGAGAGGAGGTGGCAGCAGTCTTCATAGCGGGCGGGATCCGTGTAGTGGCCTTCTTCCATGAGCTGGGCGGCTTGCTTTGCGTCCGGAGGAGAAAGAAGTGCCGTCCTTTTTTGAGACAGGAGTTCACGCCGCGCGCTCGTCGCGGAGATGGGATGCTCCATGTCTCGGGGAATGACGAGGATGTCCATGTCGTAGTGCTTTCGAAGGATCGTCTCCGTGTAGCGGAATCCCAAAAGATTGTTCGGCTTCATAAGCTCATCGGCAAGATAGGGCGAAGCGGCTGCCATCGCCTCATGGGCGGCTTCTCCGTAAGACAGACCGTCCGCAATTGTTTCGTGGAGGAGATGCTCGTAGTCCTCTGAGATCGCCCAGCCGGCAGCCGTGAGGAGCTCATCCTTCGTGAGAGATTCCGCGCCGAAGGCGATCATGTTCACGCCCATGGCATGGAGCATGGAGGCGGCATGGCAGGAGAAACGGTCTGCGCTCTGAAGGGCGTAGAGGGCTGGAAATTCGAAGACGGCGTCCACGCCGGAGCGGACGGCCCATCCGGCGCGCGTCCACTTATCAAAAAGGGCAGGCTCGCCCCTCTGCACGAACGCACCGCTCATGATGGCGATGAGGGGGGCTTGCGGATAGGCTTTTTTGATGATATCGATCATGGCGGAATGACCGGCATGAAAAGGATTCCACTCGGCTGTGATGCCGATGAGGGGAGAGGTGGTAGACATGGGGACTCCTTATTCAGAAATTATAAGATCTTGAGACGGCAGACATCCGGCTTTAGACGGCAGATGGCAGACGTTAGGCATAAGGCACCTGACATCTGATATCTCGCTGTCTGAAGCTTCCCGGTCTCTGAGTCTTCCCTATTCTATCACAAAAGTGAGCGGAAACAGGAAATCTGCCCTCCTCTATGATATAATATGAAAAATCAATGAGCGAAGTTTGATCTCGCTACTACAACCAAAGGAATGATATATATGTATAATCATTGGCAGAAAAAATGGGCGCTGTCTCTGGGCCTTCTGGCGCTCGCCATGCTGCCCGCAGGCTGCGGAAACAGCATCGACGATCAGTTTCCCTTCGGGAAGAATCGCATTCACTGTGGCGGCGAGACCATCACGGTGGCAACGCCGTTTGAGCTGATCTCCAATGGCAGGCAGGTCGATCTCGGCGACCGTCAGGCGGAGACGGTCCACGCAGAAGGACACAATGCGAATATGCAGCTCCTTGTGACCGGCACGAAAGAGGGGGAAGGAAAGGATGTGAAAACGCTGGCGGAAGAGGCGAAGAGCATCCTCGCCGATAATCCCAACCTGAAAAATGTGAGATCCCAGCAGAAGGAGATCACCTTGGGGGATGTGAAGGCACAGCAGCTTTCCTTCTCTTTCACCGAGACCGCCCGCGGCAAGAATGTAGAGCTCTCTGTAGAAGAATATATTTTCCTCCGGAAGGGCGTCGTCTGGCGCGTCATTTATCAGTATCGCAGTCAGGACGAGGTAGGCAAAGCTCTCACACAAAAAGTCGCCGGACAGATCGCGATGGGGAGTACGTTCTAGGGAGACTTAGAGACTTTAGACTTAGGAGACCATAAGTCGGATGTCTCCAGGTCTATAGTCATTCAGTCTGCGCCCTCTGATTTTTTAACAACGAGGAATCTATGCGATTTTCAAAAGGATTTTTTTCACTACTTTTATTTTTAGCCGCCGGTGCTTTGATCGGCGGCATCTTGGGACAGGTGCTCGGCAGTGCGAACCTTGTCGGCCTCATGCCTTTCCTGACTGAGACCTATGAGATCTTCCATATACAGAACATCGCCCTGAATCTGGGGATCATGCAGATCCATTTCGGCATCCGTTTTGCGCCGAATCTCATCAGCATCCTCGGCATCCTTGTCGCGTGGTGGCTGTATGAGAAGTTTTGAGACCGGAAGATGAGAAGATG
>JAIJLI010000483.1 GCA_022722495.1 Dialister sp.
TCCGATGCTATCGATATTCCAACACTTTCATGCAATACCGCTACGTAGCCCCCTCACCCCTTCGGGGAGCTCCCCCGATGGGGAGCCAAGAACGTTCTGCTGCTTAACTTAATAGCATTACCTAGAGGGGAAGGCTGCGATACGAGAATACCATCTTCTAAAAAAAGCGGCGAAGCCGCTACGAGAGCCCTGAACCTTGAACCCTGAACCAAAAGAAAGCAAAGTAAAAAGGGGCTGTGAAGAACTGAATCCTCATTTCTTCACAGCTCCTTTTTTCGTGCTTTTGACGAGTTCTATTTCTTACCTTCGACAAAAAGCATATTGTTGTTGCGCTTTACCAGATTGTACATCAGTGCATTGACGCAGGAGGCAACGATGGAGCTGCCGCCCTTGGTGCCACGGACAGTGATGAAGGGGCAGGGCGCACGACGTACAAGCTGCTCTTTCGAGTCAGCGGCGCCGACGAAGCCGACAGGGATGCCGATGATAAGTGCCGGTTTGATGCCGTCTTCTTCGACCATGCGGATGGCTTCGTAGAGAGCGGTCGGAGCATTTCCGACGGCGATGATAGAGCCATTGAGATCGGTGCCAAAGGAGTTCATCGCTGCCATGGAGCGGGCGATGCCTTTCTCTTTGGCAATGGCTGCGATTTCCGGATCGGATACGCGGCAGAATACCTCACTGCCGAGCGCATGCAGGGCATTCTTATTGATCCCTGCTTTGACCATATTCACATCGGTATAGATGTTGCAGCCCTTGGCGAGCGCTTCGATACCGGCAGCGACAGCGCCTTTGCTGGTCTGGATGAGATGCCCGTAGTCTACGTCGCCGGAGGCGTGAATCATACGGGAATAGACCGTCACTTCTTCCGGTGTGAGGTCGATGTCCATGATGAATGGATTGATGAGATCCATGCTTTTATCTTCGATGGCCTTAGGGCTCTTGATGAAATCCATAGTGTTCCTCCATATAGTTGAGGACGCCTTCTACGGTCGAGAAGACCACAGCGCCGTCCAGTTTTGCTTTCGGTTTATCGATAACGATGACGGAAATCCCGGCGTCCATCGCGGCTTTGAGCTTTGTATCGCTGCCGCCGATGAGACCGCTGTTCTTGGTGACCATCACATCGGCGTGATAGTCATGAATCATGGCAAGATTCATTTCATAGGAGAAAGGTCCCTGCAGGGCGAGAATGTACTTCGCCCTCATGCCGAGGTCTTCGCACATTTTGATGACATTCGATGTCGGCAGCACGCGCGCCCAGATCTCCTTGCCTTCCAGCGCTTTCGCCTTTACGAAGGTGGCAAGCGTCTTGGAGCCGGTCGTCAAAAGGATGCTTTTTCCAAGCTGACCGGCCAGGTCCGCCGCTTCGAATTCATCTTTTGCGTGATAGAGCTTGTCATAGTCAGGAAGTGGGATCTCCGCGCGCTCGTAGCGTACGTAGTCGATCCCTGCCTTGGTACAGGCCGCGCGGGCCGTCTCAGAAACGATCGCTGCATAGGGATGGCTTGCATCAAGGATGAGTGAGATCCCCTTTTCCCTGATGACACGGAGCATGTCTTCTTCCCGGAAGCGCCCTACTTCGATGTCGAGCCCTTTATGTGCGGCGAGCACTTTACCGTACTGGCTGACAACGGTCATAAGGATCTCACGGCGCTCCCCTTCCGGCTTGGACTGTTCTCGGTCTGCGAGAGCAGCACCGATTTCTCGGCCGTCCTGTGTTCCGGAAATGATCCAGATCATGCTTTGTACCCTCTTGGTGTGATCATTTTTCCGTCAGCAACGAAGGTGGTGCTCTTGCCAATGATGACGGTGGACTGCATGTCTACATGTTCTTCCGGCAGTTTTTCCAGTGTGGAGATCGTCCAGTTCATGCCCGGACGTCCTGCTTTTCTGACGATACCGACCGGTGTTTCCGGCTTTCTATACTGGAGCACGATGTCGCGGATCTCATCAAGGTAGGTCGCGCGGCCGCGGCTCTTTGGATTGTAGATGGCGATGACGAAGTCCCCTTCCGCGGCGAGCTTCGCTC
>JAIJLI010000484.1 GCA_022722495.1 Dialister sp.
TTGGGCTTTGTTGTAAATAAAAATGTTTTTTAAAGATTTCGTATCTGTGAAAAGGCAAAAAATAAAAAGGGGTGCGTCACAGACTTATGACACACCCTCATGTTAGTAATTTGAAAGTGATTATCTTTTGCGGACATTTGGGTAAGCCTTGAGATCATAGTCAAAAATGTCATATTCAAAATTTGGATAACCGTTGCAATCAAAAGTAATGTCACCAGAAGACTGGTATAAATACCATCCATCAAAGTCACCTCCCCATCCAAAGTTGCAGTGGCAATACACGTTATATTGTTTTAATATCATTCTGTACGAGGAGTTTCTTTGCCTTATTTGGTATCCATCAGCTAACCAAGCATGCCTTCCGCTTGCATTAAATCCCCTAGTGGAGACATGGCGGGAGGTTCCTGTAATATATACAAGTCTTAATGCATCAAGACTAGACTTCATGTTTTGAAAAGTACAGTCTGTAGCATCATCCATATATACTCCTAAAGTCTTCATATAGTTACGAGCCTTTTGGGTGTTTGTTGAGCCACCTTTTGGACCATATGTTGTTCCACTTCCTTTTGCAATTAGGGAAAAAACACTAGCTACAGCTTTTGCCCTTTCTGAGGTTTTGTCAGAATTTGATACGGAGTGAACATTGGCAAGAGTCCAGTCTATGCTTGGCATAGAAGGTTTTAAATATGCAGCAATTTGTGCCATAGCAGTAACAACACATCCTGCAGGATAACGATTGTCATAGCTATCGGTAAATGTTCCTTCATCAGCAGTTCCTGTTGTTGGGTCAGCATATAAATTATAAGGAGAAATTTGATCCCATTGGGTCATCGTGAGGGGACCTATTTTTGCCATTTCAGTTCCACCAGGTGTGACAGCCCATCCTCTTGTTGTATTTTCGTAAACAAAAATGTTGTGTTCAAAGTCTTTAAACTTAAAATCCCCGGTAAAAGGTTTAATGCGGCGAACCTTGTCTATAGTTTGTACTCGCAAGGAATCCTCATAATGTTTGATTTGTGAGATTGTGGACAACACATATTGCTTTGCATTGGCTAGCATGATGTCAGCTGGTAATATGCTAGTTTTGTTATATGAGTCTATGTAGGCAACTACAGCAGGAAAACGCTTGTCACCACAAACTAACGCCTTCTTTTTTTCTGGCTGATTTTCTGTCTCATACTCATAGAAGGTAACATGGTCTTTATTGGCAGAACGTGTTGCGTTGTTTACCTCGTTGATGGTGAATTTGTTTGTTAAACTAAAGGTTGACATAGAACTTCTTGATACATTGTTTGCTGCAATAAAATCAGAAAGAATGTCTGTTGCGGCTTCCTCTGATAAGTCATTGTCAGAGTCGTAGGCAATACTTAACAATTCTGGTTCAGTTAGCCCTATTGCTACACGGTGTAATAGGTTGCCACCATTGTCCTGGTCACCCTCTTCTAGGTTTTGGGTGCATGATATTGCTATGCATGATAGCAATATTCCGAAAATAAATATTTTTTTCATATTGTAATATTTTGGTGAATAATTTATGATATAAAGCCTCTCAATGCCGAATCGCCATAGTAAATTTCTAAACAAACAGCTGAGTTTGGTTTCTCAATAGTAAAAAATGTAGTGTTAAAAGAATATTGACATAGAAATTCTCCTTGCTCATTTTTGAATACTATACGACAGCTTGGGGGTACATTTGTAAAATGTATCATTCCATCTTCATAGAAAACCCTTAATGGATTCTTTGAAGGCATTCTGTGACGCTCATGATAGTTCTCTCGATCATTGCTATATACCGAAATAGGGAAAAGTTCAATGTTGAACTTTTGCTGAGCATTTAGACATAATGTAGAAAACCACATTAAAATAATTAGACTAAGTTGTTTCATACGCTTCTTTTTAGGGACAAAATTATGAAAAAAAATAATATGGTGGTCAAAATCCTTTTCACAAATATTTCACATTTTGTAAGTTGTTGATATTCAGGTTGCTATTATAAAAGAAGCCGGAAGCCATGTGAAATATTTCACAT
>JAIJLI010000485.1 GCA_022722495.1 Dialister sp.
ATATTTTTCAGATATAATTTGGCGCTTTCAGAGAAAAAGTGTATTTTTGTGGGAGATATTAAATTAAAGGAGAAGATTATGGCAACATTAACAGATGTAGATGCAGAAGCAATGAGACAGAGATTGGTGGTGAAGGAAAGCCTGACACAGGCTTTTAAAGAGCTCCGTGCGGCAGAAGCTTCAGGAGCCGAACTTCCTGATGCCCGAAAATTATTCAAATAAACGGAGGATACATTTATTGGTTATGAATGTAAAGGAACATATATTGGCAGCTATCCGCAAATGCCTGGCAAAGAACTTGCCAGCTAGTGGGAAGGCGATACTTTTCGGCTCGCAAGCCAGAGGTACCGCCAGGGAGGATAGTGACTGGGATATCCTTATCATATTGGATAAGGAACCTGACGGACTTGACTTTTTTACCTTTTACCTTAAGAAAAGCTCTTTTTTCGCATATTTTTCAGATATAATTTGGTGCTTTCAGAGAAAAAGTGTACTTTTGTGGGAAATATTTAATTAAAGGAGAAGATTATGGCAACATTAACAATAGATAATCAGATGGTAGTGAAGGAAAGTCTGACACAGGCTTTTAAAGAACTCCGTGAGGCAGAAGTTTCAGGAGCCGAACTTTCTGATGCTCGAAATTTATTTAAATAAACGGAGGATAAATTTATTGGTTATGAATATAAAGGAGCAATTACAAACCAGATTGCAATTGAAGGAAGGTGCCGAGGTAGAATATAAGTCTGCTAAGGGAGGTTTTCCTCAATCCTTTTGGAGTTCTTTTTCTGCATTTGCCAATACCGATGGTGGTTATTTGGTGTTGGGGGTTAAGGAAAAGAATGGGGGCTTTGTGCCCGATGGTTTGACAGAGAAGCAAATTACAGATTATCGCAAAAAGTTTTGGGATGAAGCACATAATAAAGCATGTGTAAGTATACCTTTGCTTGTAGAGAGTGATGTGGAAGAATATCAAACAGATGGTGGAAGTTACCTTCTGGTGTTTCATATACCTCGTGCCCCATACAATCTGCGTCCTGTTTATCTTACGCTTAATCCCTTTGGTAACACCTATCGCCGTCGTCATGAGGGGGATTATGTATGCACAGATGACGATGTTAAGCAGATGATTTCTGATGCCAATAGTTTGCGGTCAAGTGTAGATTCTAGAATATTGCGAGGCTATAGTCTTGACGATATAGATTTGCCTTCATTACACCAATATCGTCGTCTTTACAATTTCCTTCACGAGAACCATCCTTGGAACGAGGAAGAAGATATGGCTTTTATGGAGCATATTGGTGCTTATCGTAAGGATAGAGCAACTTCTACGGAAGGTTTCACAGTTGCCGGAATGTTGATGTTTGGTAAAACCAATAGCATTACAGATCCAGAGTGTTGTCCTTATTTCTTTCCTGATTATCGTGAGCGTCTGAGCATTGTACCTCAAATACGTTGGAGTAATCGTGTATATCCTGATGGTACGTGGGAGGCAAATATCTTTCAGTTTTATACTAGAGTATTGCCGATGTTACAACATGCTCTTCCTGTTCCTTTTCGATTGGATGAAAAACAAATGAGAATAGATACTACTACGGCTCATACTGCATTGAGAGAAGCATTTGCAAATAGCATTATTCATTGTGCTTATACTGTAATGGGGAATATTACCGTGGATCGGTTTTTCGATAAGATTGTATTGTCGAATCCTGGTACGATGCTGGTAAGCAAGGAGGAATTTGAGGAAGGTGGGCATAGTATCTGTCGCAATCCGCTTATCCAAAAAATGTTCGTATTTATTGGCGTTGGTGAAAAAGGAGGAAGTGGGGCTGGCGTGATAGCAAAGGGGTGGAAGGATAATGGCTGGAAACAATTACCTTCATTAAGAGAAGTAACTCATCCTGACAGGGTTGAAATGACGTTATTTATTCCAACTTTTACCGGCGATAAAACTATAGAAAATCCGGCGATAAAACAGAAATCCGGCGATAAAACTATAGAAAATCCGGCGATAA
>JAIJLI010000486.1 GCA_022722495.1 Dialister sp.
CCTAGAGGGGAAGGCTGCGATACGAGAATACCATCTTCTAAAAAAGGCGGCGAAGCCGCCACCTGAACCCTGAACCTTGAACCCTGAACCTTGAACCAAATGAAAGCAAAGTAAAAAGGGGCTGTGAAGAAATGAGGATTCATTTCTTCACAGCCCCTTTTGTTACTCTTCTATTTCCTCAAAATCCATCTCATACATCACCGTCATGACGGCATCATGGGAAAACCCCCTTCGCAGGAGAAAGGAGGCTGACTTTTTGAAATCTGTCCGCAGCTTCGGACTCATGCCCCACTTCTTTTGCAGGAGGGCGGCCGCCATCTCGATTTCTTCCTCAAGCTGCAGGTGCTTCTCCGTAGCAAGCCCTTTCAGCTTCAGCTTCTGATGGATGTAGGCATCTCCGTACTGCGCGCGGCGGCGGTAGGCTTCAAAAAGCTCATCAGCGAGGTTCTCATCATTGACATATTCATAGTCTCTAAGCCGCTCCATCGCCTCTTCGATCTCTTTCTCCGTGTACTCCCGTTCTTTCAGCTTCCGTGTGAGATCCTTCTCGCTCTGGTCGCGGAACTGCAGGAGGTACACCGCCGTCTCGTAGCAGGTCCTATCCTTCGGACGAGTCCGTTTCGCTGTCCGCTTCCGAGTGTACGCCATCTTCGAAATGATCCGGTTCTACGACAAGGGTGTCACGGATAATCTTATCGATCTCCGCTTCGACATCCGGGTGTTCCTTCAAGTAACGCTTCGCCGCTTCACGGCCCTGGCTGATCCTGCTGCCTTTGTACGAGTACCATGCCCCGCTCTTCTGGATGATCTCCATATCGACCGCGATATCAAGGAGTGTGCCTTCCTTGGAGATCCCTTCCCCGTACATGATATCGAACTCAGCCACCTTGAATGGCGGAGCGACTTTGTTCTTCACGACCTTCGCCTTCGTGCGGTTGCCGATGATGTCCGAACCATTCTTGATGACTTCGAGCTTGCGGATCTCGATGCGGATCGAGGAGTAGAATTTCAGCGCGCGGCCGCCCGTCGTGGTTTCCGGATTTCCAAACATCACGCCGACCTTTTCACGCAGCTGGTTGATGAAGATGACGATGGTCTTCGATTTGCTGATGATCCCCGTCAGCTTACGGAGTGCCTTGCTCATGAGGCGCGCCTGCAAGCCGACCGAAGCATCACTGATATCCCCCTCGATCTCCTGCTTCGGTACGAGGGCTGCGACCGAGTCGATGACAATCATATCGACCGCGCCGCTTCTGACCAGAGACTCTGCGATGGAGAGCGCCTGCTCGCCGCTATCCGGCTGGGAGATCAAAAGCTCTTTCGTATCGACTCCGAGGTGATGCGCATAGACAGGGTCGAGTGCATGCTCGGCATCGATGAATGCGGTGACGCCGCCCATCTTCTGCGCTTCTGCGATCGCATGCAGTGCCAGCGTCGTCTTACCGGAGGACTCCGGCCCATAGATCTCGATGACGCGGCCGCGCGGATAACCGCCGACACCGACAGCGATGTCAAGGGCGAGCGAGCCCGTCGGGATGACCTCGATATCGAGCTTATCCCCCATTTCGCCAAGACGCATGATGGAGCCGGCGCCAAATTCCTTGGTGATCTGCTTCATCGCATTTTCGAGTGCCTTCTGTCTGTCCTGCTGTGCATTCATTTCTTTCGTGACTGCCATAGATACCTCCTTGAAAACCAAGTCTCAAATCGTTTTCTTATACTGCAATTATACGATACAGCAAGGGGAAAAGATAGCGAACCCCAGATTAAATCTCAAAACCGGTCTTCCCTGAATGCCTCCCAAGCACTTCATCAGATAGTCAGACGCAAAAACCCGCCGCGCTTTCCACGCGGCGGGTTTCGCAGGAATATATGTGACTGGCATCTGGCAGCCGGTCCTCAGATCAAGCTCACGAGGATCCCCTCTCACCTACTTATTCTTCGTTGTCTTCTGCTTCCGGATCATTCGAGAGCACGTCGATGGAGGCGATGCGATCCCCATCCTCAAGACG
>JAIJLI010000487.1 GCA_022722495.1 Dialister sp.
AAGGAACAGAATGATGCTTCCGTTACTGAGGTTCGTGACAGTCATTTGTCATTCACGAAGGAATAACTCTAACAATGGGGATTATTCGGGAGTTTCCTCCGTCACATCATGGAAATCATATCCACCATTGGCAGGCTCGTCAATAGGAATGACATCATTGGAGCATGGTGCTTTCAGGTTCTTCAATGTGCTGTAGTCCAAGCCTTCAAACGGTTTTGGAAATAATGCCTTGACAAAGGCTATTCGCATGGCCATTGTGTAATCACGTTTACCCAAACGCTCTGCGATATTCCAGACAAAGTGTCTGAGTGGGATATTCTCAACATTTTCCTTGAAGCGGTTTATTGCTGTCGGGGTATATTTGGTGTCGTTGCTCCATTCCTTGACAGCCTCAATTACCTTGTTCAAATCTTCCTCATACAGAAACCTTGACATGGTACGATGCACATAGTCAAGTACGGCTCTTGTTCGCTTGTCCTTTTCCTCCTGCGCTTCTTTTTCTTGTGCCTCTACACACTTGGCATAGTCTTCATGACTGTATTGTGCTGGCTCTGTTTGTGGTAAGGTATGCATTGGCTGTTCTGTTACCGGCTCTGCTTCTACCACGTTTTTCTTTGTCTTGCCATTGCCACCAATAGTCATCAATTCATAGGGACAATTCACCATGGAAATGAATATCGCCCAAAGCAGGATGTTGCTTCCAACAAAAATGATTGACTCGACAAACAGACTTTGGTGAAAGTCATTGCCTACATACATCGCCATGACAAGAGAGATGGCGAGAATTGCTGTACCAACAAAAGCGTAGATGGTACAATCTGAAGTTGTCTTGTTTTCTTTCATTATCGTATTCGTTTTATTGTTATTCGTTCAAAAACTTCCACAAAGTTAGACGCAGAAGCATGTAAAAACCGCATTTACGTTCTCTGGCACTCTTACTTTTACGCTTTATTAGCGTTCTAATATGATATCAGACTCTGAATCATACTTTAAACTGCTCGTTAGTGTCAGTTATAGCAGATTGCTTGTCGCAAAGATAATAGGGAAGAAACGAGAAACTTACTGTTGTTTTTCAATATCAACAGATATAAGGGTGCGTTTGGTGGATTGGTTCTATCTGTAACAGCAAATAGAACCAATAAAAACGGAAAATGACTGCTGGAACACTTCATTCCAACAGTCCTACACGAATAAGGTTGTGTGAGAGTTATTTCTTCAATGTGATGCAACCCATCGAAGCACGCTTCTGAGCATCGGAAATCTTGGCATAGACCTCTGTTGTCGTAACATTTTTATGACCGAGGTAACGCTGCACCACCATAATGCTTGTTCCTGCGTCGAGCTGGAGACAGGCGAAGCTGTGGCGGCTGCAGTGGAAAGTTATATGCTTGGTTATCTCTGCATCTTTCAGCCAGTTCTTCAATGGTGCCTGCGTCATGGAGTCTTTGAAATCAGGGAACACCTTGCCTCGTTTCTCTGGTGAATAGCCTATCAGTTCCAAGGCTTCCTCACTGATTGGGTTATGCACGATGTCTTTTGTCTTCTGCATTCGTGTGGTGACATACATCACACCATCGCTGCCGTATGGCTGTATCTCCTCCCAAGTGAGTTTCTTGATGTCGCTCTTTCGCAATGCCGTTAGGCAAGAGAACAGGAAGGCTCGCTTCAAGGCAGGAGCAGAGCATGGTGTGGATGCCAAGCGGATAACCTCGTCTTGTGAAAGATGCTCCTTGTCAGTCGGGATTGTCTCGATACGCTCCAAGAAACCATTGGGATTCTCCTTAATCTTGCGGTCACGATAGGCTGTATGGATTGATGCACGGAAAGTTGACCAGTAGTTGGCTGCTGAGTTTATATGTAGCTTTCTGTTCTTATGCAGTCCCTGTGGTGCTGTAAGCAGATACTCACGAAATCTGTTGCACAAGTCCACGTTTATCTCCCCGAAGGTACACTTGCCTTGCGTGAAGGTACGAAAGTGCATATAGACGTGTTGCCACTTGGAGTTCTTCTTG
>JAIJLI010000488.1 GCA_022722495.1 Dialister sp.
TTAAATTGGAAAACGGATAGTTATTCAATTCATCCTAATTATACAGAAGCTTATTTCGGTTTCTATTCGGACGGTAAATATAAGAAAACCCAATCAACAAGAGTAGAAATAATAGATAATAAATAAAAAACGATGAGACATTTCTATATACTTATAGCATTGCTTGCAGGGTTTATAAATCCAGCAGCTGCACAAGAGAATAAATATGGTATTGACGGCAAGCATCGCGGACTGGACTTCAGTATCAATGCTGGATACAACGCTGGTGTAGGAGATATGAAGGGATCATCTTTTTTGCCTCTTGAAATTGGTGTTGGCAAGCAGTTCCATCCCAATTTATATATAGGTGTACGTTCTGGTGCATGGGTTGCTGTATCTGACAAGGCTACTGCCCAGATACCTATAATGAGCGACTTCAAGGTAATGTTCCCAAGTTCAAGTGTAGGAAAGCTCAAGCCCATTATCAATGCTCGTTTCGGATATCTGCTTAATACTGAAGGCGGTAAAGAAATAGAAGTGGAGGATGGTGAAGGTGGAACAATATCTGCAAAATCTGAATCTGTTGATATGATTGTAATGGAATTAATGCCTGGTGTGCAAATTCCAATATCTAAAACCGCTGACTTTATTCTGTCCGCTGGTTACACCCATGGCTTTGCTACCAAAGGCGGTGGTGGCGGAGGCTTCTTTAGCGTAAAGACCGCTATCAACTTCCACAAACGTGATACGAAAAGACCTCCGCGCGAAAAGGTTGAAACCCGTGATAAGGGATTGCAGTATACAATAGAAGGAGTAGCTAACAACCGTACGCAATTTGGAGGTGGTGGCAATTTGGTGTTTACCTATAAACTTAATCCACATATAAGCATTGGTGCCGGTGGCGGTTATCATGCCTTCTCGCCATATAATCAAAAAAGTGAAGGAGATGACTATATACAATATATAGAGAGAGGAGTAGAATATAAACTTTGTTATCAGAGTGATATACAAATGTATAACTTCTTTGCTCGTGGCAACTATCGTCTTACAGATCGGCGCTTTTCTCCTATGGCTACAATGGACATAGGAGTAAGAAAATACAATATAGATGAAGATTTTTATGGTTATCAAGAAAACCTTTATGAAGTGTTGGGATTTCCGAGCACTTCACTATATGTAGCGCCTGCTATTGGTGTTTCAATACGTACAACAAAGAATTCATATTTTGAATTTAAGTTAGGCTATAATATTAGTTCAAATGTGAAAGCTAAAAAGGTTGCCGACTTTGAGAATGATGTTTATGTATCCACACCTTCCAAAAACATGTCTTATGGATTCTTCTCCATTGGATTCACTCATACTTTGGGTAAACGTGGAGCACGTTTATAATAAAAAAGGATAGTTAAGAGGGTATGTCTTTTATGCTTAGACATACCCTCTTTTGGGCTTTTATCTCATTGTTGCCCCTGATTTGCAACAAAAACGACCTTTTTTTGCCACTGATTTGCAACAAATGCGTATGAATAATGCAAATACCTTATTATATATACATCTAATCTGCTTTATTCTGCCAATCGGATGCTCATCGGGCTTACGGTGATGAGGCGCTTCTTGTATAGATCGCCCACGGCACGCTTGTAAACCTTCTTGCTCACGTGGAAACGCTCGTATATGTCGTCGGCTTCGCTCTTGTCGCCAAGGTTACACTCGCCGTCGTTGTCCAGGAGATACTGGTAGAGGGTTTCGGCGAAATCGGCAGTCTGCTGGATGCCGGTCTTCTGCAGGGTGACATCTATCTTTCCGTCAGGACGAACTCTTCCGATGTAGCCCTTCATCTTGTCACCCGTATGGATGTACTGGAAGATCTGGTCCTGATAGAGGAGACCCGGATACTGGTTGTCGATGATAACCTTGAAGCCGAGATCGGTCTTCTGCCAGATGAGGAGATCCACCTCGTCACCATGCTTGTAGTGAGGATGGTCTTCGTTGAGATAACGCTCTATCTTGGCAGAGGCAACGATGCG
>JAIJLI010000025.1 GCA_022722495.1 Dialister sp.
TACCGAATGCGGTGGGTCTGCCACCATCTCTTTAGAAGTTACGACTGAAATCCGTCAATATAGCCAATATCTGACTTCATTCTGTCTCAGGACACACTTGTCGATGGCAAAGATAAACTAAAAAAGTTATAACTCACACCTTTTTTGTTCACTTTTTGTTTACCAATATAGTTTTTATCACGAAAAGGGCTTCCATGTTACATCACGAAAAGTTCTAGCTATATGAAACAACCATCAATTAATGTTTTAACACCGCACAAGCCTCAGCATACATTTGTTTCGTAGCAGAAGATACGACTTTCGGTTTCCTTGCTAACAAATGGTGAGCACAGCGTTTCGCTTGACATAATCTCCCAGTTTCAAGATAGAGTTTCATTTTTTGATATATGGGATAAACTCTATTGGGCAACATGCCACTTGCCCTATCATAGCATGCCACAGCATCATCATACAGTCTCATCGCCTTCAAGTTATTTCCCATCAATACCCAAAACATCGGGTCATTACTCACTTTCGTTCCTTGCATCAACACGAAATTACTATCCACATATCTGCCGTCAGCCTGAAGCATTTTCGCAAAATTAAACAAAAAAGCCTTGTCCTCACTACAATATTCAAGCAATGGATAACAATCATTGATATAAGCTGCATAAATAGACAAGGTTGCATCCAGAGAAGCTAACCTTGCCTTCACATGCGTACGAGCAAAGCCAATGCCTTGCCATCCTACCATCACAACCACTAAAGATAAGCAAAGATGCTTTCTCCAAGTCAGACATAAACATCGCACAGGAACCATTGGTATCTTCGCCAAAAGCACTACTCCCAAAATTTGAAAAGGCAACAATTGGAACGGATAAGAGAACAATGAGAATACAAGCAAAGCTAATAAAGCAGCAAACAACCCATGCGTATTCCTGCTCATTATATGAATCGCCAAAACAATAAGCGTAAGGCATAGCAAGATACCTATCAAACCTTGTTCTACGCCAACTTGCAGCAAATCACAAAACGCATAATCGGTCACATCCACATAATGTGCGAAATAATCAGCTTGAGACGACTGAGAGAAAAAATGGAATAAAGCCTGTCCATATTCTCCTTTGAAGCTTCCTATCCCAGCCCCCAAAAAACAATTTTCAGCAATCAATTTACCAGAAAGATACCATATAACCAAACGCCCCATGACAGAACCAAACTTTGCATATAGAAGAACTGTCCCCAAACTGAAACCAACAACTATAAGATAGCCCAAATACCGACGTATCAATCTCCCATATTTCCAAAAGGCCACTACAAACAAAGATAGTAAAGCGCCACGACTACCTGCTATCAACAATACAAATGTCCCAAACACCAAGAGTAAGAGATAAGCAACCTTTCTGTAACAATAATATTTTGCTTCCTTCCTTAATTCAGCCAGTTGCACTAAAGCTATAGACATGCCTATAGCTACGTAAGCAGCATAAGGTCCAGGATTATAAAACGATCCTGTAACGGGAAATAAAGGATGCAAGCTTTTCCCCACACCCAATTGCCATATTCCCAATCCCACTTCCAGAAAGGCTGCAAACATGAACAAATGCTCCAAGATACCATCACGAAGAGGAAAAACAGAAAAAAGAAAGCGCAACAAGACATAAAGTCCATACAACACGGAGTAAACCGTCATCTCATACGAACAAGGATAGCCAGTTTTTAAGTATGCACACAAAAAGACATACCACCACCATACCGTAACAAGAATATCTACTACGGTCAACTGGCAATTAGTTTTTAAAAACAAAGAACTAATTGCCATTACCAAACAGCCCCCAACAATCAAGTATTCTAACCACACAAGCTGTTGCGACCATAACACTGGCGTTACTTGTAGAGTCAGCAATAGCAAAGCCATCACAAACAATCTACGAATAATTTGGCTACTTATTACCTTTTGAAGAATATGAATCATAGGTCAACTCCCTTTCAAAAACTTTTAGATACAATTCCCACAATATAGTCATCGGGAACCATTCCCCAATATCGAGCATCTTGCGAATTGATGACATGGTCGCCAACAAAAAAATAATAGTCATGCTTAAAACGATAAGTCAATAATCTGCTTCTACGCAGCATAACCTTCATGCTCTTCCAATCTATATCAAGTTTTTTACCTGTTTCCCATTCTATCAATCCCCGATAAAGAATTGCTTCCTTAGGAGTTATGGAGATTAAGTCACCTTTTCTTGGTATATACAATGGTCCAAAGTTTTTGATAGTCCAAGGCAAGTGAGGGTCACGAGGTATGGTGTTCATCACATAATCAGGAATCAGAGAATCGGGTGTTTGTGCCAAAACTTGCTGCTCTTCTCTCACCCCAAGCAATCCCTCATAGTTGTTATTTTTATAGAAACTATTTTGAACAGCAATGGAGTCACCAGGCAAGGCTACACATCGTTTACAATACACATAATTGATTTTAAACTTGATTTGACCATCTTTATATGGCATATTGAATACAACTATATCATTATGCCTTATATTCCTTAAGCCATTCGTACGAAAACAGCGCAGTACTCCTCCCTGCTTATCAAAATGAAAGTCTGTATAAATTCTCGCCCCCATCAAGGTCTTATTGACAATAATCCTATCTCCTGGACACAAAGTTGGCAACATGGAATCTGTAGGGATTGTAAAAATATCAAACAAGAAGACACGACATAATAGCCATAGGCAGTATGTACCGCCTATGGTTAAAATCATTCTAACAAATCTACTGAAGTTTTTACACCACATGCTTGATATATCTAGCTCAACAGAAACATCAACACGTTATAAGAACACTAGCATGGAATTGTACAATTATCTCGAGTATAGCCAGTATACACACATGCATAATATGAATACTCTCCACAAAATTTCAGGTCCAATGATCTTGTGAAGCACTGCCCACTACTGCCTTTAGAGCAAGTAACAACCACCTCTCCAATCTCACCTCTTGTCAATGCCTCAACATTCTCGAGCAACAAGTTATCCACAACCAATTTCCCAGAATTGAATTGGACCAATAACGCAAAAGAGACACATGCTATAGTAATAATAGCACATACAAATGACATAAAATACTTTTTCATCGTTTCTACATTTAAATTTAACATTTTCTATCTATTAACAAAATCTTACTTCAATGTATATTTTACTATAAATCCATCTCCATTCTGTACATTGCCTTCTACATTACATCCCATCTGCTTCCAGCATTCCAGCATTGAAGACAAATCTTGCTTTTCTACATAAGCATAAAGCGATTGAGCATCTACATTTTTAATTAATGGGAATATTTTCTTTTTGCCAGAGTACAAATTTATCTTTTTAAGTTCACCCGATGCCTTGTCATACAAGATAGAATACCAATCAGACAAGCGATTTCCCTTTTTGACATGAACAATGATAGCTTTGTCCACTTCCATTTTAGACACAAGAATTTCCTTGTCTGTATTCATCAAAAACAGATTCTTTTTATTCTCATTTGAGCCAAATGCCTCTAAGTCATTTTTAGTAAGCATATTTGAGCCTCCTTCGAACTTATATTTTCTTGAACATTCCATAGTCGTAGCGTCAAAAGTGTAAATATAGTCACTATAAATTGGAGGGACAAAAGTTACTGCAGAGCCTTTCCTCAGAAAGAAGCAATCGCTTTGCATATTTATTTTATCAATTTCATCCATCTCATAATCTATATTCTTCAAAATCTTAGACGAAGAGGAATCAAAAACTAACATACCTGTCGACTCCCCGCTCACTGACGTAGGTATTAAGACGTGAAGATGTTTTGATAAATCGTAAATACGGTCAAACATTAAACCCGTATCTTTACTTTTCGCTAGTTTAGTCGGGAGCTTCACTTTTTTCAATAAGTTAAAATTCACATCATAGCACAACAAATGAGCAGGAGTCAATATCTCAATATTGTTGTTATATGGATTATAAGAATAACCCATAACTATGGAATATTCTTCGTGCCCATTACCTATCTTATCCTCTGATGAAGACACAAACTTTCCTGTTTTGTCAAAAACAGTCAATATCTGCCTTGAATCAGATACAACATAATAATTATCAGAAACCTGCACACGATCTACATTCCCCAAAAAGTTTCCCTCACGCATAGCTAAGGGAACTATCTCTATCTTAGAAAACAAATCAGAGACAGAACATTCCTTTACATTCCCAAGATTGATAACCGGACACTCCTTTTCCTGCTGACGTTGGCAAGAGAACAATAATGAAAGATAGCTTATCACTATCACTGTACAAAACAGTCTAAAAAATACTTTTTTCATATTTATTTTGTTTTACAAGTTTATTCAATAATTGTTTGATATCATCATTTTCCAAAGGATTACCAACCAATATGATTTTTCCCTTTTTATTTAACAAAAAAGAATGATACATTTGGTCCTCTGACAAGAATGAGTTCTGCCTTCTAAAGGCATACAAAGAATCCACATACACAGGATTTCGAAGTCCAGAAGATTCTATTGCAAAATGTACATCCTCTATCTGCTCCTTCTTCGGTTCAATGATGAACACGAAGTTTACACCTTTTTTAGAATAATCATCAATCAACTTGTTCCAATGGTACATTCTATCCAATGCACATGGCGAGCACTGGCTAGAATCAACATAGTGGACAAAATTATACTTCATAGGTGCTATATCTTTTCTTTCCACAGTATCGACTGCACTATGGAAGCAACCCATCTCTCCCAAAGGAAGCACAACCTTATGCTTCGACATCTCAACCAAAGTTTTCTGTGCATCGCCCTTCTTCGAGGAACACGAAGATAAGCCCAATGCACAAAAGATAATAACACCTAAGAAACCCCTATCACTCATAACATTGAAGTTCATAATATGTTCATATTTTGAAAGTTACTTCAATTTGCATTTAAATATCAAATAACCATCATTATTATTAATACCTTTCTTATATTTAGTGAAATAAGCTTTATCTTTCAAGTATTCTCTGCCCCGAATAGCAAGAAAGACATATCGCCCACTACCTTTTATCAACTTAGGCAAGCTAACATCTATATGCCCAAAGGTTTTAGACATACCACTTCTTGTCATCAAATTAACATACATGTAATCACCTCGCTTATAAGAAGTCAAGATTCTGTTTTCATCAACAACAGCATCTAGTATGAAATCATAACGATATTGATTTTCTGCAAATGTCTTATAATGCACATAATCCTTATCCGGCATAGGATTAGGAAGCAACCATTTATATGTTCGTTGAGCATCCACAACTTTTGACTTATATGTATAAATGCCTTTAGTAACAGGATCTATATAATGGACATCATTACCATCCACTTGCAAAGGAGTAGCCAACACATTACCCATACCTATAGCATATGGTAAATTATCAACATAACTGTTCTTTAAATTAAAATTCTCATCATAAACATAAAGCAACTTATCTTTCTCTTGAATGCTAAAGTTATTTGTCGATAGAATATATTCATTGTTGTTCCATGCTATATTCCAAAAAGATGTTTTCTGAAAATATTTTTCGAACAAGAACTTTCCATTCATATCATACAACAGTACCTTATTAGGAGCTTCAAGAATAGCAATTCTGTTGTTTGCTTTGTCTATTGCGAAATCCGAAGCTTGGACATACTCGCCAGAAGCATGTCCAATATCTCCTATATCCATTAAGAATTTTCCTTTACTATCAAAAGTTATCAGCTTACCTCTTTCAAGACCTCCGAGCACATAATATCTACCATTGACATAATCTATCTTACTTATCCACTTAAGTTTATCACTTTGTTTCTCATCCAAAGCAACCATTGAAAGCGGAGTAAATAGCTGTGCCATCTCAACCATATTCTTGGAATCTTCCATCAGGGACAAGGGCTTGCCATTGTCCAATGTGCCCTCTGAGGCACAAGAACAAACAAGAGACAAGAGATAAGTCCCTACGATTAAACTTCTAACATCTGTCTTCATTTTCTCAACTTAAAAATTGTATAAAAATTAACATGAGCAACCTGGCAAACATTCTGTCACCCCAACGTCCTCACAATTCAATGGAGATGTACATGTATATTCCTCAACAGACAATACTGAAACATTGCAGAACATTCTACCATATACACCTGGTCTATAACAGGTGCAAGAAGCCTTAACCCTATGACATATTTTGGGTTTAACATCAGGCTCAATTTCGTCACGAGTCAACGCCTCTACATTCTCCAACAACAAATCATTTTCTGCCAAGACAGACGAATTAGTATGGCTAAATACAAGACCACCAACAATAGCTATCGCTACACACACTGCACTAAAAAAATTTTTCTTTTTCATTATCATATAATTTAAAATATTAAACATTACCACCAAATTTGTTTATCATTTTCATACGTAAAGATACGTTCTTCACTTCCCTTCGTCAAGTTACTCAACAAGTACAAGCCTCCATGAGGAATATGAGAAAACGTTATTACATTAGATGTAGCTACTTGTACAGCCAATACTTTCCACTGTAGCTTGTCATACATCATCAGTTGATACTTATCTCCAACCTCTATACAATTACCATCGTTACGAGGTATGAAACGTATTTTACCTACTTGACTTGGACGTGTCAAACGCAATCCAACCCAATGCCCATCAGGACTATTTCCCTGAAAGCCGGTTAAGATGTTTCCATCAAAAACTGTCTCTTTGGTCTTGCCTTGCACACCATCTGTACCAATAATTTTACCAGTAAGTTTATTCCCTGACTTATCGAAGAACTCCAGTTCATTGATATTGCAAAAAGAGCCTTTCGGTCCTATATATCTCAAACAGCGATAATATCCCTTGTCCTCTATGATGTGCTCGTACCAACAACCTTCTGTCATACCCTCAAAGACATACAAGTCTGTAGGTGTATGGAAATTTTGAGTTTGACAACCCTGAAATTTACCATTCCACATACGGAAGTTGAAGTAATCCTCTCTTCCCATATATGGATATTTACGATTCAACCGCAACGTAATCTTGTGAACATCAGACTTTATATCCCTAACTTTACCGCTTTTCTCCAGCACGTAAGGGGCTTCTATTGGTACCATCTGCCCTTTCTCACAAATGCACGTGGAATATAAAATTCCTCGCCCCATAGATTTAAACACAACTTTTCCTGCATCTATCGTACCATAATATACAGGTTCCCAACGTTTATTGTCATATACACAGATATAAGCCACCTTGTGGTCGGAATATTTTCCAGAAATGCTCCTTACAATATCTGTTGTTTGATAATACTCGTTGGTAACATCCGTGAATGCCGGAATTTTAAATAGAGCCGGAACATTCTTTTCTCCATCAAAATCATGCTGCATCACTTGATTGATTCGAAATGTGCGCCTAAATATTTTTGGTTTTTTATAGGGATGAAAATACTGGGCAGTATCACCAGGTACACATCCCATATAAAAAGGAGTAGCTTTCCCATCTGGTTTCAACAACACACTCCAAGAATGAGAATTAGAGCGGTTTCCCCAATGCGGTGTAAAATCAATTGCAGCAGGAATTCCCAAACTTCTAGACAAATAAACGACAAACGAAGCCTCATCACGACAATTTCCTGTCTGATATTTCAACAAGCCATCAGCCTTTGGAGGTATGTTTCCTTTTAAACTAATCCATTCAAACTTTCCCATCTGATCGAAAACCTTCAACGCTTCCGAGATTGCGCTACCATACTTAAAGAATGTTTTCTCTTCTTCCATTTTACCAACAGGTTCCAATGTCCATATTTGAGTATTCGAATTTCGCCAAGTAGTCTGGACTAAGCTATCCGTATTGGTCATGGTGTCATGCAGAGCCTCCAAACATAACCCTGTGTCCCTATTGATAATTTTGCATTCCTTACCCGAGATTGGCAATATCAACCATCTTTGATGATTACCCTTCAGATAATCATACTTACCAACAACAGCCTTTTCATCCAAACTACAATAACGGACTTCCAGACATTGTTTATCATCACCCAATGGCGATATACGCCAATATGGGAACCCTTCATAAGATAGTCGCAGTTTGGTTTGAGCACAAGAATTCATAGCCGTCAATCTTGCAGCTTGCAACATGGATGATTTCAATGTATCCAATGCAACATACTTACGACACCCCATATTTTTCAGCCTATACAAACAGGCAGAATAATCCAGACCATGCTCTGCTTTCTCCAAAGACCTCAACTGGATATAATCCACGCCATAAGGTCTAGTGCAATTTTCTAAAGAAATAACATTTTGCCCTTCATTTAACTTTATGTCCACTCCCATTCGAGAAGTTTTAAAAGCGTGAATTGTATTAGTAGGCTCAAGATGAAGTGTATCTACAACCACGTCATTTAACTTCACTACCACCTTCGTATCTTTAGCTATTGTAGTATACCTTAGCACCAATCTTTTTATGGCAGCAGTAGGTGACTGTATTGAAAATGATAACTTAGCAAATTTCCCTGAACAAAACACGACCTTACCAGTGGAGGCACTAGGAGAATCAAGGATATCTGCATTCTTTACAAGAATTGTATCCGCAGCAATCACCCTACCTCTTGAACTACAGATATATCCATCAAACATATCCGGATAGTTTTCTCTTACAATCTTGCGCCAAGCCGAAACATTTTCATTAAGAAGTCGATAAGGCAAAACGTAATCAAAGAAGATTTCTGTATTATAATCATGATGCCAATTCACATGATGCCATAGTTCACAGGCTTCATTGATTGCAGAAATCAAGAAGTCTGCCTTGATGTTCCTAATGTCGAAAGCTAATTTTGCCTTTTTCAGTTGAATTTTCTTTACAGCCTCATTAAAAACACTATCACGGTATTCTTTAGCCTCGGAAGCTGCTCGCAAATAAGCTGCATTATACTGTCCTATCTCCTTACCCACATAGGTATAATGATAAGGCATGTTTTCTATCAAGAATTTGGCTGCACTATATTTCAATGTATCTGGATCATTCTTGAAATGCTCCAACACACGTTCCATCTCCGCCCGATTCTCTCCTGCAGATTCCAAAGCATCTTGCAAACGAGAACGGCATGAGGAAAACATGCTTAACAAAAAACACAGCCCGAATGCCAACGATACATATTTCATATAGCGCAACTTCATTTTTTGATATTTTTTACATGACACAAAACATACTTTCACACACTTAGTCTTTGGTTACTTGATATAATACATACTTATCTCCTTGCGAAATCTTCACATAGCATCCCTCTTGTGGAATTTCATCCTCTGACAAAACTACCATTGGCGAATCGACAGAAGAATAGCTGTAAAATTTCATCACTATGCCATCATTGTAAGTGACTACAATATCTGCATTGTGAATTTCCCCTTTTGAAGAGAGTATAACATTACCACTCTTCTCCATCAAGCTCAAACTTGACGAGGAAAGGGAACGCTGTTTGGTATGCCATTTGTAATAAAGGCAAGTTACAGATGTTGGAAACATATATATAGGCATCAACATCATTAAAAACATTAAAATTATTTTCTTCATAACTTTTATATTTTGGATTTTTGCTGCTAAATTAAGGAAAGAAATCCAATCAGATTCACAATCTTGTTCACTTTTTGTATGTTTTTCATTTTTTCCATTATAAACAACAAAGTAAACAAAAAGTAAATTTTCATAATTACGTAGCACAAATTGAGAAGACTTTATTTCATGTAACATAAACTTTTGATTTCTTCATTTTCATAAGAAATAAGCTATAAGAAAAATCTTTTTTTCAAGAAAAAATATGTATCTTTGCAAAAACTTTAAAAAATCAAGTAAAATGAAGAAACTTACAATCATATTTTTCATTTGTCTTTTGGCTTCATGCACAAAGCAAGCGAATAAGCAATTATCCAACATTGAAAACATCATGTTGGCTCAGCCGGATAGTGCATTCACACTCCTGCAAAAGGATTCTGCATCTATTTGCAAAGAAGGTACAGATGCCCAAATGTACTATCAAATCATCCGTTGTCGAGTTGCCGACTTATTATACATACCCCACACAAGTGATTCTACTATGCTTAAAGTCGCCAACTACTACACTAAACAAAATAACCAAAAAGCGCTCTCTATGGCATATTACTGTTTAGGCTGTATTTATAGAGACCTTAAAGAACACCCTCGCGCTGTTAATTATTTTTTAAAATCGATCGACACTGATAGTACTCATACCCCAAAGGAAATGATTGGAAGATGCTATTACCAGCTATCCGGTTTTGAAGATAATCGAAAAAATCCAACCAATGCACTAGAGTATGAAATAAAAGCATATAACTATATTTCACAAACAAAAGATTACACGTTAGCTAATAATTGCCTTATTAATATTGCCCAAGACTACAAGACTTTGGGCAACGATGAGAAATATTCAGAATTTATTAATCTCGCTAAAAATAAGATTTCAGCAACAAAAGATACAATCAACTTAGCTCGCTTCATCATTGCCAAAGGTCAAATTGCCATTCAAGAAAGAAACAATAAAGAGCTAAAAACTTTGATTAATGAAGGCGAAAAAATATTACCAACCATACTCAAACAACAAGAATATGGGTTTTATTTAATGCAAGGCTATTATTATAAAGAACTGCACCAAGTAGATTCTGCTTCCTATTATTTTCAAAAAGTTTTAAACATAGGAAATCCCATTATTGAATATGAAGCTAATACAGCCCTATCTGAAACAAATGCTGAGAATAGAGAATACACTACTGCTTGGAAATTTCTAAATAAAGCCATAAAGCTAAGATATGCCATTGATTCCATCGACAACAAGCAGGAGGCAGAAAAGATGAAGGCATCGTATAACTATGAGTTGGAGGTTGCCAAAAGAGAGGAGGCAGAAGAGAGCAAGAACAGGTACAAGTATGCGATGTTACTCGGTATCATTTGTATCCTAGGACTTACTACGCTCATCGTGGCACATAAAAACGCATCCAAGGAAAAAAGTATCAAGCAACTCAAGCTTATTGCGCAGCAAAACGAGCTAATTCAAAATCAAGAACAGAAGATTGAAGAACAGAAGAACATGATGCACGAACATGTAAGCAATATCAAAAAACTTGAAACAAGAAACAACGAACTATCGAAATACCAGCTTACATCATCTGAGCATTGTATCAATAAACTGTCAAAGAATATAAAACTTGATGATGATAGATGGAACCAATTTAGAATGTCCGAATCATATGATAAATTACACAAAATGACAAGAAACGGACTCGATCATTATACCAATTCAGAACAAAAGCAAGCCATCATAGATATCATGGCAACCATCGACAACTTGTTCAATGAATATGGCAAACGCCTTACTGCATTCCTTCCTGGTCTCAAAGACTCACAGTTGGAATTTGCTTATCTCATAAAAGCAGAAATAAACTTTTCCAACATAGCTATCTTGCTAAGCAAGAGTAAACCTAGCATCACAAAGATTAGCAAAAGTTTCGATGAATACCTTGAAAAGAATATGAAGGGCTTGGATATCAAAACGTTCTTACATGACTTCTAATTTTTTTATACTGAAGTTTCGCATGTGATTCCCCACATGCGAAACTTCAGACACTTACATCTACTTTAAAAATATCATAGTCTCATTTTTGCTTAGAAAGAGGTTCTGCTTCTAAGGGTATTATTTTACCCAATCCAATACGATCGTCTTATCTTCATCAATCATAAAGTTCATACCAATCTTTTCCATACTGCGATACAAACCTATCCTCACCTCTTTGTTTGGCAGAGCCAAGGTATAGAGTTCCGTTTCCGGATCATAATTCTTGATTGTGATATAACCACTCAGATAAAGCAAAGGCATGATAGTAGTCATCGTCTCAGTGGCTGCATCGAAATCATCCTTTGATGCATCCATCTGTTCACCCAGGTCAATCGGTGTAAAGTCATATTTCCGCATCATATTAAGGAGATAAGTAGGAGTGCCTGAGCCAAACCAATAGGAATCAACCTTTCGCTTTGAAAAGCAAGTGAGCAAGCTATATGGATTGAATATGTCAGAAGAAGGCCAAGCGAAATGATAGCCATCATAATTTTCCTTCAACTTTTCCAAAGTTTTATCATACGACAAGCCCATCACATCTGCCATCTGCTGAATATCTTCATGCATTTCTGCCACAAGTTCCTCCTTGGTAATGCCGCAAATGCCAGCATATTCTGTATCCATACTCAGATTTGTGATATTATTGAGTTCACTGAAGATACTAAGCTGCGAGAACTTGGTGATGCCTGTCAAGAAGACGAAACGCAGCATACGGTCGCTATCCTTTAGGGGACTATAGAAATTACGCATCACCTCCCTTAAGACGCCCAAGCTGGTATCCTCGTGCGCCACATCAAGCAAAGGAGCATCGTATTCATCGATGAGGACAACGACCTTCTGCCCAGTCTGTTCATATACCGTTTTTATTAAATTAAGCATACGGACATTCGGGTCAGGAGAATCATTGACGATGCCAAATTTTTCTTCATTTACCTTCAATATGTACAAGAGATAACGCACAAGTTGGTCTTTCTCCATGTGCTTACCACCAGCCAAACTAAAATGAAGCACAGGATATTCCGTCCAATCTTTTTCTAGCTTTTCGATGGCAAGCCCCTTAAAGAGTTCCTTCTTTACCTCAGTTCGGGATAACGAGCTCTATCTAAATGCTTTATAATGTTTTTATATAAGGGACACAGAGGCTTGGCAACCATCTATATATCTTGGATGGTT
>JAIJLI010000489.1 GCA_022722495.1 Dialister sp.
ATCCCATAATTGAAAATTTTTTGTTAGTATATAATGCAAAAATAATAGTTTTTTGCGTTAGTTGTGCAATAAATTACATAATTTTAACGTAATTTGCACGTAAAAACAACAAAATGTACTTTGTTATACAGAATGTTCCTACAGGGATTGCTGTAGCAGAGATGATGGACATGTAGAAGATGCTATTCTGATTCTGCCTCTGATGCCGTAACCTCCAAAAGTTATCTTTGATTGCCATACTTGTGTCCAGTGAAAGCTACATATCCTCTTTTCTTTGGTAAGTAAAATGATTCAGTTACAAATTCTAAAACAATAAAAGCCCTCGATGCCAAAGCACCGAGGGAAAACCCATCTGTCACGTCCAGTCTCAGTAATGAGGCAAACACGAACTTAATCGCACACAACAACGATAGGTTTCCGCTGAGGACGTACAAACGCCCATTGGCGCACATAACAACAGCGGTTCTTATATGATATTCCTTTCTCTGTAATATTTCAATTGTGCATTTTGCCAAGATCTTCAGGAGAAGAATATGGCTATGAGCTGCTTACTTTGCAAAAGGACTCTTTCCTCTATGCTCTTTTAGGTATTTTCGTGAACGTTCCATCATTCTGTCAATATCCTCAAACGAGAAAAGTAATTTTCTCCTTTGTGGATTTCTCTCATTCTCTTCTGCCTCACGTATAAAACGTTCAGCGTCTTCACCTGTCAATACAGGTGTGCTTCTTATTTCTAATGCCATAATTTTACGAAAGAATTATTCCTGCAACAAGCAGCAATACACAAGAGCCTATAGTAAGAAATATGGGAGCTTTTACATCCTGCATTCTTCTGACTCTGCGTATTACTTCGATTGCACCGATGATGGCAATGATTCCTGCTAACAGAAAACATTTGTTACTCATGATCGTCCATTATGTTTGTCATGCAGCCATGCC
Source organism: Dialister sp. (assembly GCA_022722495.1). GTDB lineage: Bacteria > Bacillota > Negativicutes > Veillonellales > Dialisteraceae > Dialister. Next base: position 940 of record JAIJLI010000489.1, read on the forward strand.
TTCTGTTCGTAGCTGAGTCCATCCCAGCTTTCCTTGCGTTTCTTGCCGCCTGAATGTGTCATAGCCTTACCGAAGCCCTTGAAGAGCCATGCCATGAATAACCATAAAAATACTGTTCCCATATCTATAAACTTTAACTGGTTCTACAAAATGATTTCTACTTCACTGAGAATGTGGCGATACTGTCAAAACCGTTAGCCACCACTCCATATTCTCCTGCTGGCAGGTCATGGAGAGTAACGAGGTATGATGAAGTTCCAAACTTCTTCGCCTCATAATCCACGGTGGTGAAATTGGTAGTAGCCGTTGCGCTTCCGAAGCCGATGTCTGCCATCTTGAATCTGCGTTCCTTCTTCTTGGTTTCGAACTTGAAGATGCCGAAGGCATTCTTTGGCTCCTCGCTGTTGTCCTTCACACGGATGATGAGGGAGAATTTCTTGGAGGAAATCTTGTTAGGGCTTTCTGCTCCCTTCACAGTGAGGTAAGCTTTTGTTCTGTCAAGAAGGGAAGCTCCTGGAATTGGAACCAGGGCGAAAGCTGAAGACTTTGCCTTGTGTTCTCCAGTTTCCTTCTGGAGAAGCGTTGTAGTGCTGTCTGCGTTAATGACAGCTACCTGTCCTTTATACTCTGGTTCAGGAACCGTTACTTTTTGTGCTTGCGCTGATGCCATGCAGCAAAATACTGCGATTGATAGCAATGTTGTTTTCATTTCTTTTCTTTTCTTTAAAACTTAGTCTGGCTCCTGACTATATAGAGTTTATTTTGAAGATGTGTACGCTTGCATGAAGGGGTGGAGCCAAGCTGAAATCTTCACTCTAGGCCTTCGCATTGCCATCCGCAAGATTCACCCCAGTCCACCCCAATTGTGTATATACGATAACTTTCACGGCCAAGAAAACTCGGTCGTGAAAGTGTACAATTCACCCTATGGGGCATCCCTGTTGATTATCGGGCGGATGAAGTTGCGAAGTTCAGAGTGCCGATGAAACAGTTACGCCTTATGCTGTTGTACTTTGAGAGTGCATTGCTGCATCTCGCTTGCAAAGGTAGGTATTTTTTTT
>JAIJLI010000490.1 GCA_022722495.1 Dialister sp.
CGATGTACCCGACGCTGAATAATGGCGAATACCTTATCGTATCGAAGATCAGCCACGTTTTCCGCGAAACGCCGGAGTATGGGGATATCGTCATCATCGACAGCCGCACGCATCGCGAACGCTCCTGGATGGATGATCTGGAAGAACCGATGAAGAACTACATCGCCATCTTTGATCGCTCGAGCCGTGAGCACAACGTCTGGGTGAAGCGCGTCATCGGCAAGGGTGGTGACACGCTGGCATTCAAGGAAGGCCATGTATGGCGCAATGGCGAGAAGCTGGAAGAACCATACATCAATGAACCGATGGAATTCTCTATGGACGGCTCCTATACAGTGCCGGAAGGTACGGTCTTCGTCATGGGCGACAACCGGAACCACAGCTCTGACAGCCGTTTTATCGGACCCGTACCCGTGGATCATGTCCTCGGTAAGGTTGCGATCCAGTTTTGATCGGGATTCTTTGGAAACCGCTCTCTGAAAAGAGGGCGGTTTTATTGTGGGGGGAGTGATCAGGAGACTTGGAGACCAGGGAAACGCTGATTCAATCGCAGAGTCAGATTTTACAAGAATTTTTATACATAGCTTCGTCATAGCCTTCCTTAAATAGCTCGCTATTCGCGTCAGGTTATTCCTTGCTATGCGTAAAAATCTAAGAGTAAAATCTGACAACGATTGAATCAGTGTTTCCCTAGCGGGGATAGGGAGATACATGGGAAGGAGGTTCCGCACGGTAAAGCGGGAGTCGAAGGATCTATTTCGTGAAACGTGTTTCCAAATCTCACTGAATGAAAATATGAAATCTGTATGAATAGAAACCGGAAATCTTATGGAATGGAAATTCAAAATCTCACTGAATGGAATTGCAGAATCTTACTGAATGGAATATAATACGACCATAGGAGGATCGCTATGGACAAACAGAAATACATGCCGCGGCTGATAGACAAGAAGGTCGAGACGTATCTCAAAACCTTCGGCGCACTTTGCATTGAGGGGCCGAAGTGGTGTGGGAAGACGTGGACATCCGCCTATCACTGCAAAAGTGAGATTCTGCTCGGAAACCCGGAAGGCAATTTCCAGAACAGGCGGCTTGCTGAGATGTCGCCTTCGCTTGTCCTTTCTGGAGAGCATCCGCGCCTGATCGATGAATGGCAGGAGGTACCGCCGCTTTGGGATGCGGTGCGCTATGCGGTCGATGAGACGGGGGGAAAAGGGCAGTTCATCATGACGGGTTCGGCCACGCCGTACCACAAAGGCATCATGCACAGCGGTGCAGGGCGTATCGCACGCCTCCGTATGCGTCCGATGTCACTCTACGAAGCGGGCTTTTCTTCTGGCGATGTCTCGCTGGAAAAACTCTGCAAAGGACAGCTTACGCCCGAGCTCACTGGCGAGGTGGGACTTCCACGACTCATCGAGTACATTCTGCGCGGGGGCTGGCCTGGGAGTATTGACCTGCCGCTTTGGGAAGCCTCCTTGCTTCCCAAAGAGTACGTGAAAGCTATCGTCGAAGATGATGTGTACCGAATGGATGGCATCAAAAGGGATACGAATAAGATGCGTCTCTTGCTGCGATCGCTGGCGCGTAACGAAAGCACGACGGTGACGAACCGCACGCTTAAAAATGATGTGAAGGAAATCGATGATGAAGACATCGATGCGAATACCATCAATGAGTACCTGAATATTTTTGAGCGGCTTTTCCTCATCAATAACCAGAAGCCATTTGCTGCGTCTGTGCGTTCATCTGTCCGCATCAAGCAGGCAGTGAAGCGTCACTTCGTCGACCCGTCTATCTCGGCGGCGCTCCTTGGTGTCACGTCTTCCTCTCTTTTGAACGATCTAGAGACACTGGGCCTCCTCTTCGAGGCGCTGTGTGAGCGTGACTTGCAGATTTATGCTGACGCTTTCGGTGGATCGCTGTATCATTATCAGGACTACAAGAACCGCGAGATCGATGCGGTGGTAGAGTGCCCGGATGGCGAGTGGTGCGCTT
>JAIJLI010000491.1 GCA_022722495.1 Dialister sp.
GCGAGGAATAACCTGACGCGAATAGCGAGCTATTTAAGGAAGGCTATGACGAAGCTATGTATAAAAATTCTTGTAGAATCTGACTCTGCGATTGAATCCGTGTTTCCCTGGGGGAAATACGGATCCTTTGATTGCATCAGCATTTCCAGAGACTTGGACGCAAAAAACCGCTGCCGTGAAATTCACAGCAGCGGTTTTTCTATTTTTATTTCGACAGCGCGAGGGCTTTTTCGAAGGTCTTCTTGATGCTTTCAGACGGTTCCTTATCCATGAGGCTCACGACGACGATCGCGATGACGGAGAAGAGGAAGCCGGGGACGAGCTCGTAGAGGTCAAACCAGGCAAACTGTTTCCAGATGAGAACGGTGAGACCGCCGACGATGACACCGGCGTAGGCGCCTTTGAGAGTCATGCGTTTCCAGTAGAGGGAGAGGAGCACGGTCCCGCCGAAGCAGGCACCGAAGCCGGCCCATGCGTAGGAAACGATGGAGAAGATATAGCTGTTCGGATCCGAGCCGAGGTAGACGGCGATGCAGGAGACGAGAAGGACCGAGATACGGCTGACGCGGATCAGCGTTTTTTCCGAGGTATCCTTGCAGAGGAAGGCCTGGAAGAGGTCACGGGAGACCGCCGAGGATGTGACGAGCAGCTGCGAGGAGCTGGTACTCATGATGGCCGCGAGGATCGCAGACCAGATGATGCCCGTGATGAAAGGCGCCGAGAGCGACTCTGCCATCAGGACGAAGACGCGCTCTGCATTCGCATTCTCAAGCGGGGTCGTGAGGTATGCCTTGCCGATGACGCCCATGGCGATAGCGAAGGCGAGAGACAGGATGACCCATGTCATGGCGATGTGTGTCGATTTCTTCAGGTCTTTGGCATCCGAGATCGCCATGAATTTGACGAGGATATGCGGCTGTCCGAAATAGCCGAGCCCCCAGCCGAGGGAGGAGACCATCATGATGGCAAGAGCGCCCATGCCGGTGGAGTCCGGGAAGAAGGAGAAGAAGTCGGGCCCTTCTTTCGCCAAGATATCCATGGTCGGAGCGGGGCCGCCCAGTGCGATGGCCGCAGCGACCGGTACATAGAGGACGGTGAAGAACATCATCGTTCCCTGAATGAGGTCAGTCAGAGCGACGGCGGAGAAGCCGCCGAGGAAGGTGTAGAATACGACGACGAAGGCGCCGATCAGAAGGGACTCGAAGTAGGGCAGACCGAAGATGGTATTGAAAAGCTTGCCGGCTGCAACGAATCCGGAGGATGTATAAATGATGAAGAAAAGAATGATGAAGAGGGCGCAGATGAGGCGCAGGCCATTCTTCTTTTCTTCGAAGCGGTTCGACAGATAGTCCGGGATGGTGAGCGAATTATTCGCGACCTCCGTGTAGTGACGAAGGCGTGTGGAGACGAGGACCCAGTTCGCCCATGTACCGATGATGAGGCCGATGCCTGTCCAGAAAGCAGAGAGCCCGTGCAGGTACGCATAGCCCGGGAGCCCCATCAGCATCCAGCCGCTCATATCCGAGGCTTCCGCACTCATGGATGTCAGCCATGGTCCCAGTTTGCGGTCCCCCAGAATGTAAGACGATAAATTTTTCTGCTGTCTCGAGTAATAGAGCCCGATGCACATCATGCCCGCCAGATAGAGGATGAAGGCCAGGGCGATCGGCCAGCTCCATTCTTCACTCATTTCCATATCATTTCCTCCCCTGTATAATCATTCCATTTTTTTGAAAATATCTTGAACATTATAACATAAAAAAGAAAGAAATACGATAGGAAAAGGAAATAGGAGACCAAGAGACTCATAGTCTTCCTGTCTATCAGTCTGCCAGTCTTTTAGTCCACGATCACCGGCGATGTATAGAAATCCATTTTGCCCTTCCTGTAGTTGCTTCCCTTCTGGCAGAAGGACTGCACATCGCTGGCGCGGATGTCCATCTCGAGCATGGCGGCGGCTTCTTTGGGAAGTGTTTTCATTGCTTTCGCTGTGCTGG
>JAIJLI010000492.1 GCA_022722495.1 Dialister sp.
CATCCAAGATATATAGATGGTTGCCAAGCCTCTGTGTCCCTTATATAAAAACATTATAAAGCCTTTAGATAGAGCTCGTTATCCCGAACTGAGGTATTAAACTTATTCCAATCATTCAATTTACCAGGTTTTCGTCCATCCGCTCCCAGGCCAAAATAAATGTTATTCTCTTCATCAGAAATAAAAACCGGAAAGAATCGTCCAGCAACATCTCCAAAAAGATAATTCCATTTTCCTGCCCCCGTCAATGTTTGGACTAATAATTCTGAAGATTCTACAGCACCACCTTCATTTGTTAACAACGCTTTCACTCCATAATAAGTATTAGGTTTCAAACCTTCTAACTTTACACTATCTCCATCTGCTCTAAGTTTCATCACTTTTTCTTTAGCATTTAGCTCCCTTATAACAAACTCTAAATCTTGCTTAGGAAATCCATCAGGCATTGTACAAGAGACCTTTACAGTAAATCCAGTTTCAGACAATTCAGAATAACTTAAGCGATTTATAATTCCTTGTGGAATTGCCATAGTTTTAAAGCTATACTCATTACTCCATATAACTTGTTTTTCACATTTTACATACACTCTATATTTATAAATTTGATTCGGTGCTAATCCTTTTAGTTCAACCTTTTGTTCTATGTTAGAATGGTTTACTATGTTTTTTTTCGAATCCTCTTTATTTTCAGAATAGTATTCTATTCCAATTTCAGAACAATCTACGTTACCATAATCAACTTCAATATTAATATCAACCGAATAATAAGAAATATTAACTGCTGTAGATTTTACAACTCTTGGCAGGATCAATTCCTTCTCCTTCGAGCAAGACAATAGAAGCCCTATAAGGACCACAACAAAAATTAACTTTACCCCAACATGTTTCATAGAACGCGAATTCAACAAGCAAGTGCAAAATTACGAAATGTTTTTGTAAAAGCACTCCTTTGGTGTTGAGAAATTCAATTTCTTTCTTGGTCTCTCATTAATTTTTGCCATAAACTTTGTTATTTTCTGTTGACTGAAGTTTGAAAACGCAGCAGACTTAGGAATGTACTGCCTAACGAGTCCGTTTGCATTCTCAATAGCACCCTTTTGCCATGAGGAATACGGATCAGCAAAATACACTGGTACCCCCAGAGATTTGCTGATTATCTCATGTGCAGCAAATTCCATCCCGTTGTCTGTTGTTATGGACTTTATTTTTCCCTTGAATGGCATAAGTAGCTGCTTTACAGTCTCAGCCAATTTCTTAGTATTCTTTCCGTGCTTCAACTTTCTCATAAACAGCATATTTGTTTGCTTTTCAACCAATGTGACAATTGCTCCGCAATTACCCTTTCCAACGATTGTATCCATCTCAAAATCACCAAATCGCACTCCATCAACCTATTTGGGTCTTTCACTGATACTCACACGATTAGGTATGACAATACGTTTGCCACCTACAGGTCTTGCACGATGCTTCAATCTGTGACGGCAATTTTTATATAAAGAGCCTCCCTCTTTTTTGTCTTTCCTGATGATGCGATAGATACTCTCCGTAGAGATGCGCTTGCCTTCTTTGGCAAGGTAGCCAGATATCTGTTCTGGGGACCATTGCTTCTCTTTTAGTAGGCGCAAAGCCTCTTCCCTTACTTCCTGGGAGATGCGACGATTGCCTGGAATTCTGCGCTTTTTGCGGCGGGCATTGGCTTCTGCTGTTTCCCAGTTGTAATGGTTACGACTACCACTATTTCGCTTTAATTCGCGATAAATGGTGGACAAATCTACATTTATTGCCTTAGCAATATCTTTTTTACTCATTTTCTTTTGGAGTAACACATTTATTGTGTACCTGTGCTCCGAAATAATTTGTTTGTACATAGCAATGCAAATATAATTATTTCGAGGGTGTGTCATAAGTCTATGGCGCACCCTCTTTTATGTTATTTATTGTATAATCCTAGAAGTATCGTAGCCTATTCCAAAAAGGGAATCATATAATA
>JAIJLI010000493.1 GCA_022722495.1 Dialister sp.
GTGGCGGCTTCGCCGCCTTTTTTAGAAGATGGTATTCTCGTATCGCAGCCTTCTCCTCTAGGGTGCCCGAAAGGGGCGGATAGGGTGACTATGGCATGAAAGACAGCTGGAATAAGGTTTCTTCCTTTTGGGCCCGCCTGCTCACTTCTGCACCGCTGTGAGCAGCTCCGCTCTTGTACGCACCTTGAACTTTGTGAGCAGTTCATTCACATGGTAGCGGACGGTGCAGGGCGAGATGGAGAGCGCTTCGGCAATGGCCTGATATGTTTTTCCTTGAGAGAAGCTCTAAGATAAGCTTCTGCCGGGGCGAAAGGTCAGGATAGCGGGAAAGCGTCCGTTCGGAGAGCACCTGCTGGACATACTCATAGTTTGAGCGGCCTTGCGATCGGGGAAACCGTTTCTTGTCAGGGCATCATGCCCCACGAATTCGATACATGGATATGCGCGATGCGAAGCGCATCGCCCTCGATATGAAAGATCATGGTGCCGCGCTGGTTCTCCGAGAGAAGAAGCCCTGTCTCCTTTTTCGTCGAAAGCGGAACGACAGAAAGGACCAAAAGGACGGTGTCGCTCACCCACTGCACGCGGTAGCGGCCTTTTCCCACACCGATCAGCGGGACCTCCTGCAGATCGCGCTGGCTTGAAAAATCAGTGATGGCGTCCTTCTTGCTCAGATAGTTCTCGCCTTCTACGGCACCGATCCAGCTGAAGCTTTCCTGTGACAGGTAGTCATCCAGATCCTTGGGATGGATCGTCTTTTCATAGAATCCGCGATGCATCATCTCACTGATGCGTATCGCTTCCTTTTCCCAGTACCTTCTCTTTGTCTCCCCCATAACGTGCCCCCTTAATGTCCGTATTATAGCATAAAAGAAAAATGACTGTAAGCCACCGGCTGCTGCCATTGGATGGGGTTTGGAAGGCCCTGGCAGCGGACATGCATCGCACCTTCTCCGCGGCTATGACCATCTGTGCTATAATAAAACCAGCTAAAACCATTTACAAAAGGAGCGATATCATGGCTTTTAAAGAAATCAAAGCAGAAGAACTGACTTGGAATCCATTCACACAGATCGGCAAGGGCTGGTTCCTGGTGACGGCAGGGGATGAAAAGGCATCGAATACCATGACCGTCAGCTGGGGCGGCCTTGGCGTATGGTGGGGCAAGGACGCAGCGACCATCTATATCCGGCAGAACCGCTGCACGAAGGAATTCATCGATGCAAAGGAGACCTTCACCATCTCGGCACTCCCGGAAAGCTATAAGAAAGAGCTGGGATACATGGGCTCCCACTCGGGTCACGATGGTGACAAGTGGGAAGCATGCGGTCTCCATCCCTATCCCGTGGACGGCACCTGCGGCGTAGCGGAAGCGGATGTGATCCTCGTGTGCAGGAAAATGCTTCAGACAAAGCTCGACGGCAAGACCTTCCTCGACCCGTCCATGGAAAAGCGCTGGTATGATGGAAAGGAAGCAGGAAATTTCCACACCATGTACATCGGTGCGATCGAAAAGGTACTGGTGAAAGAATAAAAAATGGCTGTGAAGAAATGAATCCTCATTTCTTCACAGCTCCTTTTTACTTTGCTTTCATTTGATTCAGGGTTCAAGGTTCAAGGTTCAGGGCTCTCGTAGCGGCTTCGCCGCCTTTTTTTAGAAGATGGTATTCTCGTATCGCAGTCTTCCCCTCTAGGGAAGGCTTATAAAGTCTCCCAGTCACCAGTCATTCCTTTGATAAGCAGGGAGTGGATCGTCTCACATGTATGGCATGAGATCCTTCGGCTCAGTCCTCACCTGTTCTGGCTGGGGTTTTCACACATAGAGCGTTTTTGTCCGCTCAGGATGACGATACGCGAGGGCGGAAGGGCTCTCATTTGGGAGATATGTTGCGTGTTTTGGAACTAGCGGTGTTATATTACGATACGAGTAGCCCCTTAGAGAAGGGGCGCGCCAAAGGCGCAGGATGGATCCACGAAG
>JAIJLI010000494.1 GCA_022722495.1 Dialister sp.
GGCAAGCTGGCAGGAAATGCATGTTGCCGTCAGCCAAGAGGAGAATGCTGCGGCTTATGCAGCAGGCGAAGGAATCAGAGCGATGATGGAAGGCAAGGACGCTGAGCTGTCACTGGAGGTGGCGTATCAGACCGTTGCAGCGCTCCTGCGTGCAAGATTGAACTACCTCTCTATGCTAGTCACACTCTCGCCGCTGCTAGGGCTTCTTGGGACGATCGGAGGCATGATTTCTTCATTTCAGATTTTCAATCTGCAGGATGGTGCGCCTTTGGCGATTACCGGAGGGATCGGAGAAGCGCTGATCGCGACAGCGACTGGGCTCTGTGTGGCGATCTTTGCTCTCGTTGTGCATACATATTTTGCACAGCGGCTCGATGATATTCTGACTGCTGTCGAACGGGCTGAAGCACTTGTCACCGCTGAGGTGAGGAAGAGGGGCTGCTGATGAGGCATCGGGATTTCCATTCATTGAAGCAACCGGCGGTCATCATCATCCCGATGATTGACATCATGCTTTTCCTTCTCGTTTTTTTCATGGTGAGCACGATGTACATGGTCCACTTGAATACACTTCCTGTGAATCTTCCGGCGGCATCTTCACCGCCAAGAGAGGATAAGCCTACTGTCATTTCTGTCACTGTGAACCAGAAAGGGAATGTTTTTTACGACATGGATACAAAGCCATCGCTGGAGATCAGAGAACAAGCACAGAAGTCGCTGCAAGATAAACCGGATGCGATCTTTGTCATACGGGGGGATCGGGAAACAAGCTATCAGGATATCACTCGCGTCCTTGATGCATTGAAATCAGCTGGAGCGAAGCATGTTTCTTTGGCAGCAGATGTGAAAAAGTAGTTTAGCGACTGAAATTAAGGAAAGGCTGATCCAATCGCAGAGGCTAATTCCATATGGATATTCATGTACTTTTCGGTACCCTCTTCTTTATAATTAGATCGCTTCCCTCGGCAGCGTATTCCTCGCCATATATAAAATTCTAAGAGTAACATCTGACAATGATTGGATTGATGCTTTCTTAAAGTCGTAAGCAGCGTCTTTTCGGTCCATCCTTTTTGAGCGAGTGCCCAGGTACAGTTGCTCTTGGGGCTGCATTCTGTTTTCTTATTTTACTTACGAGGTATTCTATGCTTTATCGAACGAATTGGCCGCTTGTGCTTTTTCTGGCACTGGCGCTGCACGGCGGCGTTTTTGGCGTTTTTCAGATGCTGCGGCCGCTTCTTTTGAAAGATGAGCCGGTTCCGACAGAAATGGGACAAATCATCGACCTCGGAGATGCAGAGGAAGGCGGGGAGGGAGAGGATTCCAATGATCCCGGATTTATCGAAGGGACAGAGGATGGCTCTCTTGTTGGTGAGGCACTTCCAGATGCAGGGATAGGCGGCATAAGGGAAGCGGATATAGCAAGTGGACCGGACGCAGAAAAAGATATGTCTAAGGTGAAGGAGGCCGAGCAAGTCCCGGAACCTTTAATGCAGGATGAGGTAAAAGTTGATCCGGAGCCAGAGGCGGATCCCATTGTCGCAAAAGATGAGGCAGACGCGATCAAGCAGTATCAGAAACAGGTGGCAGAAGCCCAAAAAGATCCCAAAAAGAAAGTATCAAATACCATCGTGATCCAGAAAAAAGGCAGCGGCAAGGCCAAGCAGATGGGACAGCCGCCGATCACGCTTTCAGATTCTTATCCACCAGAAGGTATGTATACCTTTAAGGGAGTCATTCGCGTCTTTACGACCATTGGTGAAGATGGAAAAGTGAAGGCGACGAAGGTCGCTGTTTCCTCTGGTCGTCGCAGTGCAGATGAATTGGCACAAGCCTTCTGCCGACGCTGGACATTCAAGCCGGCTAGGGACGGAGAAGGAAAACCGATGGAGTCGGTGAAACTCATCCGTATCCCTTTTAACCTGTCTCCGGAAAAAATGAAGGATCAGATGGATAGGAATGGATGAGAGA
>JAIJLI010000495.1 GCA_022722495.1 Dialister sp.
TAACTTGGCAGCAGCGAGCGAGACCGCAGAGACACTGCTGGAATCACTGCAAAAAGGCAAGAAAGAAGGCGGTGGCGGCAGCGACCAGTTCTTCCAGACCTCAGCCGTCAACTTCCTCGCAGCCTGTATCTACTTCTTCATCAACTATGGCAAGGAACCATACGACAAGGATGGCAAGATGCTAATAGCAGAGAAAGTGCTGGACACCAAGACCATGCAGATGAAGCCGACTGGAAAGGTGTTTAACCATGTAGGAGAAGAAGTGGAACCAGCCTATTGGTTGGGTAAGTACAGCGATATGCCCCATATTCTGAGTTTCCTGAATGAGAGTTACCAGACCATCTTCAATGTATTGGAGACCGACAATGAGGTAGCCCCATTGCTCGGTCCATTCCAGACTGCCTTGAAGAACAAGGCTATGGAGCAGTTGGAGGGTATGATAGGTACACTGCGTGTCTATACCTCACGCCTTGCTACCAAGGAAAGCTATTGGATATTCCACAAGGACGGCGATGACTTCGACCTGAAGGTCAGTGACCCGAAGAATCCGAGTTATCTGCTGATAGCCAATGACCCAGAGATGGAGAGCATCATTGGAGCATTGAATGCCCTAATCCTCAACCGACTGGTGACACGAGTGAACACAGGGCAAGGCAAGAACATCCCTGTGAGCATCATCGTGGACGAGTTGCCTACACTTTACTTCCATAAGATAGACCGACTGATAGGTACAGCCCGAAGCAACAAGGTGAGTGTAGCCTTGGGATTCCAAGAGCTGCCCCAGTTGGAAGCCGACTACGGCAAGGTGGGTATGCAGAAGATTATCACCACCGTAGGCAATGTGGTGAGCGGTTCGGCACGAAGCAAGGAAACACTGGAATGGCTATCCTCCGACATCTTCGGTAAGGTGGTGCAACTGAAGAAAGGCGTGACCATCGACAGAGACAAGACGAGCATCAACCTGAATGAGAATATGGACAGCCTTGTTCCTGCCTCCAAAATTTCGGATATGCCTACCGGATGGATCTGCGGTCAGACCGCAAGGGACTTTGTAGCTACCAAGACCGGCATGAATGGCAGTATGAACATACAGGAGAGCGATGAGTTCAAGACCAGTAAGTTCTATTGCAAGACCGACTTTAATATGGCAGACATCAAGAAAGAAGAAAGCGAGTATATGCCACTGCCCAAGTTCTACACCTTCAAGAGCCGTGATGAGCGTGAGCGCATCCTCTATAAGAACTTCGTGCAAGTTGGTGAGGACGTGAAAGCCATGATAGCAGAGATATTCAACAAGAAGAATGCCAAGTAACAATACATCAAAGTAAAACAAAACGAGATTCATGACAGGAAAGATACGGACATACATCACTATAGCACTCTTGGTGCTGTGCCAGAATATCATGGCACAGAACAAGACACCCACAACAGATAGCCCAAGCCAAAGCGACTTGGGCATCTTCGCTTTACCTCCCTTTGAGCGAGCCGTGCGCTGTATCAAGTATTATGAGGGATGGCACGACATCATACGCAACTATCCCTATATTGGGTGGGGACATCGGATATTGCCGCATGAGAAGTTCAGGAAGAACCTCACCTTTCAACAGGCAGACTCGCTATTGCGCTCTGACCTCAGAAAGCTCTGCATCCTATTCAGAAAGTACGGTAGAGACTCATTAGTCCTTGCCGTACTAGCCTATAATGTCGGTCCCTATAAGATATTAGGGAATGGAAAGTTCCCCAAAAGCCGACTCTTGCAGAAAATAGAGCAAGGCGAAAGAAACATACGTAGGGAGTATCTTGACTTTTGCAGATATCAAAGACGCAAGATAGCCTCTATCCACAGGAGGAGACAGACAGAGCTGCTATTGCTATACAAGCCATAGAAGAAGCAACAACAACGAAGTAACTCCAAATAGCTATTGATATGCAACTACATTCTTGCCATACCGTTGCTTACATATATAA
>JAIJLI010000496.1 GCA_022722495.1 Dialister sp.
ATAGCCGCCTTCTTGATAATTGGTAACTGTTTGCGGCTACAAAGTTACACATTATTTTCGATATACGCTAATAATTTGATAATTTTATACAAATACAAGGCAAAAAACTTACGAATAGTGAATAGATATACAGAAATCGCTTACTTTATGCAAAAAAGCAGTGTTATGCCAGTGCCTCCACTTTCCAGTCGTCGATGCTTCTTCGGTCTTCCGAGAAGTTGATGCCCACCTTGTATTTCTTTCTGCTGTCATCGGCGAAGGCTGCGAGATAGTCCTTGCTGTCGATTTGCTCTATCGCTGCCTCTGCATCCTTCTTGTATTTCAGTTCCAATACATAGATGCTGCGCTTGGTTTTCAGCACCATGTCGATTCTGCCATCAGATGTAGGCATCTCTGGAGTAACATCGCATCCGAGGATTAATAATATGGTGTAGAGCACGGCTTGGTAATGGCGCTCATTGTTGTTGACCAATGTGTATGGGAACTTCTTGTAGAAAGTCTGGAGATGAGGGAGGAATGCCTCCATATTATCCTCAGCACTCAGGATGAAGTTCTTTGCCCATGCCATGTAGATAGCGTCACGGTCGCCCATGCCGTCTGGGGCATAATAGCGGAAGAGGCTGTTGGAGAAGCCCTTGCGAACCTCTTCGTTAGGGAAGGCAAGCTTGTATAATTTCGCCAAACGATTGTATGACTTGATTGTGAGATAGCCGCTTTGGTATAATACCGGCACAGGGTCAACAATCTTCTCTGTTGGAGTATCGAAGCGGTCGGAGGTTGTCCAAATATCGTCTAGCTGGAGCATATCAATATTTTTCTCTTGTAGCAGTTCTATCAGGAAGGTAGGAGTGCCAGTAGAGAACCAATAGCTATCAAACTCATGAGTCTCTAAGCAATTGAACATGCTGTAAGGATTATACATATCGGCACCTTTCCCACTAAAGTGGTAGCCATCGTAATTATATCTCAGTTCAGCTAAGGCCTCCTCATAGTTCATATCATTGGCTTGCGCCAATTCCTCTATATCATCGTGGAAATTTTCCAAGAGCTCTTCCTTGCTGATGCCACAGATAGAACTGTACTTGTCCCACATGCTGATATTCGTGATATTGTTCAGTTCGCTGAAGATGCTCAGCTGGCTAAACTTGGAGATACCAGTTAAAAAGACAAAATGAAGATTGTCCTCTTCTGCCTTCAGAGGGCTGAAGAAGTTGCGCATGATGTCACGTATCTTGTCCTGCAAGTCCTTATCTTTCATAGAGTCGTGCATCGGCGCATCATATTCATCGATAAGCACAACCACATTCTTGCCAGTCTTTTGCTTGGCGGCATTGATAATGCGAATCAATCGAACATTAAAAGCTTCGGTACTAACAGAAGTTATTTGGTATAAATCCTCGTATGGTTCAAGAATCTTATTCAGAGTTTCTATCAGGCTTTCCATACTATAGTATTTACCCTTGCTAAGATCAAGATGGATTACGGGGTAATTCTCCCAATCTTTTTCCAAGGCTTCCAGCTTCAACCCTTTGAATAGCTCTTTCTTTCCTTCGAAGTAGGCTTGTAGGGTTGTGACAAGGAGTGACTTTCCGAATCGTCGAGGACGACTCAGAAAGCAATATTTCTTCTCATGCACCAACTCATAGATTAAGTCGGTCTTATCTACATATACATAATCTCCCTCAATGATATTCTTGAAAGTCTGTATTCCGAGAGGATATCTTCTACCTTTCATAAGCGATTCCCTTTAATTATGGTGGCAAAGTTAAGGTATTTTTCTTGATTAACCAAACTTTTTGTAGCCTTTTAGCCCGATAACTCGAAAAAAAGCATTAACTTTGCACTCAAAATATAAATAATATAAAAATAAGGTTCATACAAGATGGAACAGAAATTATTGATCTATAACACTCTCACACGTACGAAAGAGAGATTCACTCCGCTCCACGCTCCTAACGTGGGCATGT
>JAIJLI010000497.1 GCA_022722495.1 Dialister sp.
CAAACGTGTTGGTGCAGCGCATAATAATCAGAAGCGCTGCGGAGTTTTGATAGCGTTTCGCGTGCATCGTCATTTCGAGCGTAGCCCTCAATCTTTATTGCAGAACGCTCATCGTCACATGTGAGGCGGCACCAAGACATCATTTTACCTCAGCGCATACACGCTGATTCCCGCAGTTCAGTAAAGATCGAGGGCTGCGCTCGGGATGACGATGCCGGAGAATCCCAGTCACTTCTAATCCCTAATCCCCAATCCCTAGCCACTCATCCCTTAAAGTACCGAGAAAAACTTGACACTTACCGGTTCTTGGCAAAACGCTTTATTTTCTTGCAAAATCGTAGTAAAATATTATAGTGTTGTCATAATAGGAAAACTATAGCAATTCGATACAAAGGAGTTTGACCATTGGATTTCTCGTATAGCAAATGGAAAAAAGCAGCAGCTCTCTCAGCGGCGACGCTGCTCGCACTGCCGGCTTTTGCACTGACGGGCTGCGGGGGACAAGGCGGGGAGAAGGCAGCGTTTTCTCAGCCGGCAGCAGCTTCGGCGCAAGCGCCGGATTCGAATCTGAAACCCGGCGTCGCTGTCGTGCATCGCGCAGCGGATGTGAAGTACAGCGTACCGGAGGGTGTGTCCGTCCTCATGTATCACATGATCGGGAACGAACCGGGCAATGCGGCTATCATGACCGAAGCAAATCTGCGCATCCAGATGAATTATCTGCGTGATCACGGTTACCATCCGATCACCATGCAGGAACTCTATGACTATGTCACCAAGGGAGCACCTCTTCCTGAAAAGCCTGTCTGCATTACTTTCGATGACGGATATCTCGACAGCTACACCATCGTATATCCGCTCATGAAGGAGTATGGCTTCCCGTGGACGCTCTTCCTGATCACGGATGATGTAGGAAAGCCGTACAACCGTATGACATGGGATCAGCTGAGGGAAATGGCAAATAGCCATACTGTCACCATCGCAAATCACACGCTGTCGCATCCTAAGCTTCATAATCTCGCCACCCGTGCGGAAAAGGAAAAGGAGATCGTCGAGGCGAATAAGGCACTCAAGTACCAGCTCGGGGTCGACAATGTCTGGCTCGCATATCCATATGGAGACTATGACGATGAGATCATCGATATCTGTAAGAAAGCCGGTATCAAGATGGCTGTCACGACAGACGCCGGCCGCGTCCATGTCGGCAGCTTCCCCTATGATCTGAAGAGAGCGTATATCGGGAATGACATTTCCATCGCCCGCTTCTCGGAACGTCTCAATAAGGATAATTACACGCCGGTTTGATGGCTGAACTCTTTCCTTCCCCCAAACCTCTTTTCAAGGAGTCACAATGAAACGATTTTTCAACAACATCGTGGTCAAGTTTATCTTGATCACCCTGGTCTTTTTCATCATCACGTCTCCGATCGTGGTGCTCTTTGGGCCGTTCGGCAATCTGAAGCGTGCTGTGGTCGGTGCGATCATGCGCTCACGGCATCCGCAGTACATCACGTGGCTTTACGATCAGGAGGAGCTGAACCAGATCCTCGGCACCGTGACGACGACGGATAAGCAGAATGTATTCGCTTTCAAGCCGCGCACGGATGCGACGCTGAAGCTGAAAAAGATCGAGACATCCCGCTTCGTCGGGTATCTGCTGGAGATCCCAAATCCGAAACGTATCGAAGTCGCTACGGCAGAAGACATCAATGAGAAGGGGGATACCACTTCCAGCATCGCGAAAAAGAACAATGCCGTAGCAGCCATCAATGGCGGCGGCTTCTACGATCCGAATGGCACCGGCATCGGACGTCTGCCCTATGGCTTCATCCTGCATCAGGGCAAGTACCTCTTGGGCCAGCAGGTCGATGACAAGGAAAAAGTCGACTTCGTCGGCATGACGAAGAATGGGAACCTGATCGCCGGGAACTACAATAAGAAAGAACTGCGCGACCTTGGCGC
>JAIJLI010000498.1 GCA_022722495.1 Dialister sp.
TTCGGGCATCGCCCCGTTTCGTCATCCTGAGCGGCGAGAAACGTCGTATGTGAGATAACGAATGCCAGAACAGCTGCGACCTCGTCATCGATCTCGGCGAAGCTGCCGCCTTCATTCCTAATTCCTCATTCGGGTCGAGCTTTCGCAAACAATCAAGGGGCGATACGCCTCGTGGGCTGCCCCTGAGCCTGACAACCCATCTCATAAAACTCTCACAAACTCCGCCTATCCAAGGCGGAGTTTTTACGCTATAATAGTACAAATACATAGGTCACAGGAAAAAACGCTTGACCGAATACGAGTAAAGAGGTATAGTAAGTTAATTTATTTTCATCTTTTTACTCTATTTTTATTTAAGGAGGAAATAATGGCAACCTACATCAATGAACCGGCTCATACCTTTAATGAATATCTGCTCATTCCTGGATATTCTGACTGCAGCTGCATCCCGGCGAACGTCTCTCTGAAGACCCCGCTGGTCAGATACAAAAAAGGAGAAACACCGGCCATCACATTAAACATTCCAATGGTTTCTGCTATCATGCAGGCCGTCTCCGGTGAAAAGCTCGCTGTCGAACTCGCAAGAAACGGCGGCGTTTCCTTCATCTACGGATCCCAGACCCCTGAAGAAGAAGCAGCCATGGTTGCCAGAGTCAAAGCACAGAAAGCAGGCTTTGTTCCTTCCGATTCGAACCTGTCGCCGGAAGCGACCTTAGCTGATGTCCTCGCCCTCAAGGCAAAGACAGGCCACTCCACCATCGCCATCACGGAAGACGGCACTTCCAACGGCAAAATGGTAGGTATCGTTTCCTCCAGAGACTACCGTGTAAGCCGCATGGACAAGAGCGAAAAGGTCAAGAACTTCATGACCCCTGTCGAAAAGCTGGTCAAAGCCAATTACGGCATCACTCTTTCCGAAGCCAATGACATCATCTGGGACAACAAGATCAATTCCCTGCCGGTCCTCTATGAAGATGGCCGTCTCTACGGCTTCGTATTCCGCAAGGACTACGACTCCCATCAGGAAAACCCGAATGAAATGCTCGACGCACAGAAACGCTTCATCGTCGGCGCCGGCATCAATTCCCGAGACTACGCGGACCGCGTGCCGCTCCTCGTAGACGCAGGTGCAGATGTCCTCTGCATCGACTCCTCGGAAGGCTTCTCCGAATGGCAGAAGATCACCATCAACTGGATCCGTGAACGCTACGGCGAAAAAGTCAAGGTCGGCGCAGGCAATGTCGTCGACAGAGAAGGCTTCCTCTTCCTCGCAGAAGCAGGCGCTGACTTCGTCAAGGTCGGCATCGGCGGCGGCTCCATCTGCATCACCCGTGAGACCAAGGGCATCGGCCGCGGCCAGGCAACGGCTCTCATCGAAGTATGCCAGGCCAGAGATGAATACTACAAGAGAACCGGCATCTACGTACCGGTCTGCTCCGACGGCGGCATCGTTTACGACCACCACATCACACTGGCTCTGGCCATGGGCGCTGACTTCGTCATGCTCGGCCGCTACTTTGCCCGCTTCGACGAATCCCCGACACAGAAGAGAACGGTCGGCGGCACCATCGTCAAGGAATACTGGGGCGAAGGTTCCAACCGTGCCAGAAACTGGGGCCGTTATGACCTCGATGGCTCCAAGAAGCTCGCTTTCGAAGAAGGCGTAGACTCCTATGTCCCATATGCCGGTCCGCTGAAAGAAAACGTCGAAAAGACCTGCGCTAAGATCAAAGCCACCATGTGCAACTGCGGCGCTATCACCATCCCGCAGCTTCAGGAAAAGGCGAAGCTGACTCTTGTCTCTGCGACCTCCATCGTAGAAGGCGGCGCTCACGACGTCATCCGCAAAGAAAAAGACGGCTCGGATAGATAAGCCGACAATAAAAAAGGAGCTGTGAAGAAATGAATCCTCATTTCTTCACAGCTCCTTTTTACTTTGCTTTCATTTGGTTCAGGGTTCA
>JAIJLI010000499.1 GCA_022722495.1 Dialister sp.
TGGTATGTTATGGGGTGATTGGAACGTATGCGCTTTCGAAACGCCACGTTCCTCTTTAAATAAGATTAGCTGCACTCGGCAATTTGAAAGCAAACTTTCATTGCGCTCATTTGCATAATCTTTAGATAAAAGGAGGATTTTTCGAAAATCACCCCGTCCCTCTTTACCCTTAAAGAGGGCTCCACCTCTCACCCCGACCCTCTTCAATGGTCTTTACACCCCTTCGGTTCCCCCGTTAGCGGGGGACAGAAACCTCAGGAGCGAGGGAGAAAACCGCCCTACAGTGCTGACTTTTCTACCTCTCCGTCTCTCCTGCAAGGAGAGCTCCACCTCTAACCAAGCCTTCCTCCTCAGAAGGAAGGATGTAACCGCCCTCCGGTGCTCAGAACCGCTACGCTCTAAGGTTGGCAGACCATCAAAGGTCTTCGCCATGGTTTTGCGGGATGGGACCGCCTGGGGATTGAAGGGAGTTAATAGTTTATAGTTAATAGTTTACAGCTTATATCCAGGGAATTTGATGATAAGTTGCAGATTTCTTGTGATTTTCTTGGTGGTTTCGAGAAAAAAGCGTAACTTTGGCGACAAGTTATATAAACTAAATAATAGGAGATAAGATTATGGCAATAGATATTAAAGTGATACCGACTCTACGAGGTGAAGAAGCTGCTCGTTTTGTGAAGAGAGCGGAAGAAGTTATGAATAATAATAATCGTGTGGACTTCTCTGCAAAAGTAGCCGAGGCTCGTGCCATTCTGAAAAAAGCGGGTTTTTGATTATGGGTTTTTTGTTGGAAAAATGCAAACTCGTGAAATTGGATGATAAGATATTGTCATCTTGTCACCCTTTTACCTGTGGAGATGCTGACCTTGATGACTTCTTTCAGAATGACGCTATGCGTTACAAGAAAGAGTTGTTAGGAAAGACTTATTGTTTCATTTTGGATGAGGATCCTAAGACAATCGTTTGTATGTTTACACTATCAAATGATAGTATTCGAGTGGATGTCATCCCCAATAATCGGGGACGTAAGTTATCGCAAGACATTCCAAGAGAGAAACGTATGCGTAGATACCCTGGTGTATTGATTGGACGTTTGGGAATTAATACAGAGTTTCGCAATCATGGTCTTGGTACAGAACTTCTTGATTTCATAAAATCATGGTTTATAGATGAGGAAAACAAAACAGGTTGTCGCTTTTTGATTGTTGATGCTTACAATAATGAAGCACCTCTTGGCTTTTACCAAAAGAATGAGTTCCTGTTTTTGTTTTCTACGGAACAGCAAGAAGCGGAGAATCTTGGCTATGACATAACAAAGACTTTGCACACTCGTTTGATGTACTATGATTTGAAGAAGTTGACTTCAAATGAGAATTAATGTATAAGTCTATGCTTCCATGTTACTATGTTGAAAAATATGCTAAAATATGGAAGAATATATATATGATATAAAAAAGGTGGCACGCTATATCGCTTTGTCTTTGTTGACGAAACAGATGACGGTTAGCCCTTTGAAACTCCAAAAGTTGCTTTATTATGCGCAAGCATGGAGTATGGATAGAAAGCGGATATACACTTTAATTGCCAATATTAGGAAAACACAAAAGAATTAGATTTAAAATTTTAATTATATACTTTAAGATTGGCAGGGCTTTTGATGAAGCTCTGCCCGTCTGAAGCTGACCAAAAATTTGTTTATAGGCATAGCCCAATCAATGGGCTATGCTGATGAGTTTACTACCTAGAGCTGTTTCTATACGAGCAATGGTTTGAGTCGTGAAGTTATGTCTGCCTGTTAACCATTTGGAGATAAATTTCAAAGGTTGCACTTTCTATGTCTGTAGTCATGGCATTCTCAAAGAGAATCCTCGATTCGTTTCATAATTTCCTTTGTCGGAAGGCGATGGTTGGACTCCAACAAGGCTTTAAGCTTGGTTATATATTCTTCTTTCGATAG
>JAIJLI010000026.1 GCA_022722495.1 Dialister sp.
GAGACGCCATTTCGAACGAAGTGAGATGAGGGGGCTACGTAGCGGTATTGCATGAAAGTGTTGGAATATCGATAGCATCGGACTATTCAACATAGCACGATATACCGCTGGCATGCCCCCTATTGCCTTCGGCACTTCCCCCGAAGGGGGAAGCAAGACATTACGTAGCTAACGATTTCCTTAACTTAATAGCCTTCCCCTTGAGGGGAAGGCGCAGCGAAGGGGCGGATAGGGCACTGGCGGTATGAAAGTGCGCGAGGAAATGCGTATCAAGCAGGCGATTTACGGCAGCAGCCAAGCGCCTGTTTTGTAAATGGCGATGCCCGAAAATGGCATTCAAGTCACCAGTCACTCAAGGCTCCTAATCCCTAGTGACTAGTCACCACTCACTCCCGTTCTCTGGTCATTTACCATGACAGGATTATGAATGATAATATCCATGTTGAAAATATGATAATACGTGCTTTCTTATGAAATAAAAATCATGAAATATACTCTCATATGACTGAATTTATATCAATTTTCACCTATTTTATCTTGCCATGCACCCTTATTTTGTATAAAATATTAGTTGCGTTATTACTTAGCCTCATTCGCATATGCAGGAATGGGAAGCACATTTCTGAAAGTAGATGAAGAAAGGAAAGCGGTTATGTCGGGAGAGGGGATCCACTCTCCGGCGGGGCAGTCTCAGCTGCCGGACTTGGGATCATCAGGACTTGCTAGGAGGAAAGAATTATGGAAGACAAAGAACAGGAAATGCATGAAAACCTGGAACGCGGCCTGAAAAACAGACATATCCAGCTCATCGGCCTTGGCGGTGCGATCGGCGTCGGTCTGTTTCTGGGCTCGGCGACTGCGATCGAACTTGCCGGCCCATCGGTACTCTTGACGTATGTCATCGGCGGCATTGCGATTTATTTCATCATGCGTGCGCTCGGTGAGCTCTCCGTCGCCTACCCGGTCTCCGGGGCCTTCAGTGCGCATGCGGCACGTTTCTTAGGCCCGAAATGGGGCTATCTCACCGGCTGGACGTACTGGTACATGTGGATGGTCACCTGTATGGCCGAGCTCACTGCCGTCGGGATATACATGAATTTCTGGTATCCGGA
Source organism: Dialister sp. (assembly GCA_022722495.1). GTDB lineage: Bacteria > Bacillota > Negativicutes > Veillonellales > Dialisteraceae > Dialister. The sequence continues at coordinate 1,113 of JAIJLI010000026.1, forward strand.
CCTGCCGCAGTGGCTGTCAGCACTCGTAGCACTTGTCATCATGACCGTGGTGAATTTCATCGCCGTCTCTGCCTATGGCGAGTTTGAATTCTGGTTTGCCCTCGTGAAGATCTGCACCATCATTTTCATGATCATCAGCGGCATCGGCATGATCGTCTTCGGCATCGGCAATGGCGGCATTGCGACCGGCATCGCAAACCTTTGGCAGAACGGCGGCTTCTTCCCGAATGGGTTTTCCGGCACCCTGATGGCACTTGTCATGGTCATGTATTCCTATCTTGGCATCGAGATCATCGGCGTCACTGCCGGTGAAGCGCATGATCCGAAGTCCACCATCAAGAAAGCCATCGATGAAGTCTTCTGGCGTATCCTTATTTTCTATGTGCTTTCTCTTGGTGTCATCATGTCCATCTACCCATGGAATGAGATCGGACACATGGGATCCCCATTTGTTGTGACCTTTGAAAAATTCGGCATTACCGGCGCAGCGGATATTATCAATATCGTCGTCATCACGGCGGTACTCTCTTCCTGCAACAGCGGGATCTTCAGCTCCGGCCGTATGCTCTACAATCTGTCCCTGCAGGGGAATGCACCTGCCTGCTTCCAGACGCTGAACCGTCATCGTCTGCCGTGGGTTGGCATTCTTTTCTCCGCAGCGATCCTGCTTGTCGCTGTCGGTCTGAACTATGTCATGCCGGCCGAGCTTTTCGTTTACGTCACCAGCGTCGGTTCCTTCGGGGCGCTCTGGACTTGGTTCGTCATCCTGCGCACCCAGCAGAAATTCCGTGCCTCTCTCTCGGAAGAAGAAAAGGCGAAGCTTACGTACAAGATGCCGTGGGCTCCTTACTCTGGCTATATCACCATGGCCTTCCTTGCCTGCGTAGTCGTAGCTTCTGCCTTCCGTGAGGATACGAGAGTCGCTCTCTATGTCACTCCGGTCTGGTTCCTTCTTCTTTTCATCGGCTATCGTTTCGTCGATCGCGGAAATCGTGCCGGCGGAGCCAAAGTCGTGGATGCCGTCAAGGCGACTGTGAATCGATAATGTACGCCCCCGATCGAATTTCTCGGTCGGGGGTTTTCTATGGAGGTGAAAGGAGATCAGCAGCCGGGAGTCCCTTCGCAGAACGCCTCCTTTGGATGGCTTCAAAGCGTCTCTCCTGATTTATGATGGCTTTTCGGCTTGACATTTTTCTCATCATCCGATACAATAAGCACATATTACAAAAGTGCTGATGGAAAAAAGTACGTATTTCTGATTTTTCACAGAGAGCCGGGAATGCTGGGAAACGGTAAATAGGAAATAGGGAAGTTCTTTCCTGAACTGCATGACTGAAATCGAAGTAGGTCTTGCCGGGGTGGCTTGCGTTAAGGAGCCGAGAGTTGATCTGATGAAGATGAATGAGGGTGGTACCACGGAGAATCCGTCCCTTGGTACCACCCTTTTTGTATTCCTTAGATAAATTGGGTGGTACCGCGATGAGTCCCCGTCGTCCCTTGCTGAGTATAGCAAGGGACTTTTTGATTGGGTGACGAGAAGCGGCGCGGCCATAGAAAGAAGCGCGTAAATCTCTGTCACGCAGAATCATATTTCTGAAAGCAGCATGGTAGAAAAGTAGAAAGGAATATCATCATGAACAAATGGGTAAAAGCAGGGATCATCGCAGTATTGGCAGGAATGACACTGATCTATGGAGGATGTGGCGGTAATTCGGCAGGGAGCAGTAAGACTTCCGGCAAGAAACAGGTCGCAGTCGTGCAGATCATGCAGCATGGTTCGCTGGATGCAGCCAATCAAGGGATGATCGATGGGCTGAAGGATAAAGGCTATGGACCGGACAAGGTCGAAGTCGATCAGCAGAATGCACAGGGCGATCAGTCGAATCTGAAGAGCATCACGGCACGTTTCAAGAGCAATAAGCCGGACATCATTTTCGGGATCTCTACTCCGGCAACGCAGGCGGTAGCCAATGAGATCAAAGATATTCCGATCGTCGGCTGTGCCATCACCGACTTTGAGACCGCGAAGCTCGTCAAATCGAATCAGAAGCCGGAAACGAATGTCACCGGCGTCAATGACCGTGGTCCGGTCGAAAAGCAGGTAGATATGGGCAAAGTCTTCCTGCCGAATGCCAAGACCATGGGGCTGCTTTACTGCTCGAGTGAAGTAAACAGTGAGATCCAGGCGAACCAGGCGAAGAAGCATGCTGCTTCCATTGGCCTTTCTGTCGTAGAAAAAACGGTTTCCTCTGTGAATGATATCCAGCAGGTCGCAGAATCCATGGTAGGGCAGGTCGACTTCATCTATGTCCCGACGGACAATGTTCTCGCTTCTTCCATTCCGACCCTTGTCAAAGTGACAGACCCGGCTAAGATCCCGGTCCTCGTCGGCGCTGACAACATGGCCAGAGACGGAGCGCTCGCCTCTCTCTCTGTAGATTTCTATAAATCGGGCGTCCAGGCCGGCCACATGGCGGCCCAGATCTTGGATGGAAAGATCAAGCCGGAAGAAACTCCGGTTGAGGATCCGGAAGTCTATGAGGTCATCATCAATAAGAAAAATGCGGAGATCCTTGGTATTAAGATTCCGGATGAATACAAGAATGCCACGATGGTGGACTAGGGATGAGTAGCTAGGGATTAGGGATTGGGAGTGACTGGTGACTGGGATTCGCCGGCATCGTCATCCCGAGCGTAGCCGAGGGATCTTTACTGCACTGCGGGAATCAGCGTGTATGCGCAGAGGGAAAACGATGTCCTGGTGCTGCCTCACATCAGACGATGTGCGTTCTGCAATAAAGATCGAGGGCTACGCTAGGGAAACACTGATTAAATCGTTGTCAGATTTTACTCTTGAAATTTTATACATGGCGAGGAATAACCTGACGCGAATAGCGAGCTATTTAAGGAAGGTTATGACGAAGCCATGCATAAAATTTCTTGTGGAATCTGACTCTGCGATTTAGTCAGCGTTTCCCTAGAAATGACGATGCGCACGAAGCGCTATCAAAACTCCGCGGCGCTTCTGATTTTTTATGCGCCGCACCATCATTCCTAATTTCTCATTCGAGCAAAGCTTTTATTCATAATCAAGGGACAGCACGTCCTCGGGGCTAACCCTGAACCTTGAACCCCATATAGTATTGTATAAATAAAAGAAGGCAACATAAGATGAAAAACTGGATGAAATGCAGTATAGCGGCCGCGCTCGCAGCGGCGGCCCTGATCTCCGGCGGTTGTGGTGGACAGAGCGGAGAGGCCTCGGGCAAGATCAAGATCGGTGTCGTACAGATCGTGCAGCATGGCTCACTCGATGAGGCCAATAGAGGCTTCGTCGATGCATTGAAGGAGCGCGGCTATGGCCCTGATAAGGTCGAGATCGAGCAGGAAAATGCACAGGGCGATCAGTCGAATCTGAAGACCATCGTTTCCAGGTTCAAAGCAGAGAAGCAGAAGCTGATCTGTGCCATCGCGACACCGGCGGCGCAGGCAGCAGCGAATGAGATCAAGGACATTCCGATCGTCGGTACTGCGATCACTGACTATACCAGTGCAAAGCTGGTACAGAATGATGAGAGACCCGGCGGTAACGTGACCGGAGTCAGTGATTTCGCAGCCATGGATGCCCAGATGGAGCTTGCTGCCAAGCTCATCCCGCAGGCGAAGCATGTCGGCCTCATCTACTGCTCGAGCGAAGTGAACAGCGAAGTGCAGGCGAACCAGATGAAGGACTACTGCAAGAAACATGGTCTTGCCGTCGAAGAACGTACGGTGAACAATGTCAATGATATCCAGCAGGTGGCGGAGTCACTCATCGGTAAGGTAGACTACATCTACGTCCCGACGGATAACACGCTGGCTTCTTCCATTCCGACACTGATGAAGATCACGGATGCGAATAAGATCCCCGTCATCGTCGGGGCGGACATCATGGCGAAGGACGGTGCGCTTGCAGCGCTCTCGGTCGATTACTATCGCCTCGGCAAGCAGACAGGAGAACTGGCGGCGGATATCCTCGATGGCAAGGTCAAGCCGGAGACGTCTCCGATCCAGCACCAAAAAGACTATACCATCGTCATCAATAAGCAGGATGCGGAGATCCTGGGGCTGACGATTCCGGAGGAGATCGCAAAGAAAGCGAATATGGTATAAGAAACAAGTGATAAAAGCCTCGATGGCTCAGATGAGCTGTCGGGGCTTTTGCGTATGCGGTTGATAAGGTCAAAAGGCTATGCAGAGGCTTCATCGCGGCGATGCCGGAAGCGGTAGGTCAGGAAACGCTGATCCGGTCATCGCCATATGCCTTTTCCTGCCGTATTTCGTCATGGCCTTCCTTACATGGAAGGATGGGATCGCTTTCTGTCAGTCAGGAGTCACCGTGCATTCTTCGATCCCCGGTTCCCTTCCTCGTGAAGCCTTTTCTCTTTTTCCCTATGGATTTCTGTGCTATAATAAACCATGAGTATAACTATTTCTACCAGAAGAGCTATGCTGAAACTACACAAAGAAGGCGGGGCTATGTCAGAAATCAAAGAACGATTAGCTCATGTCATGGAGCGGATCGAAACAGCGCGGGAGAAGTCCCCGTATCATCAGCAGGTCACGCTGGTGGCTGTAACGAAGTTCCATCCCATCAAAGACATGGAAGAAGCCATTTCTCTCGGTGTCACCCATGTAGGTGAGAACCGTGTCCAAGAAATGGAAGAAAAATACCAGGAGCTCTCGCTCCCGGTGACCTGGCATCTGCAGGGACATTTGCAGAAAAATAAAGTCAAAAAGGCAGTCGCTATGGCAGATCTCATCCAGTCAGCGGATTCATTGTCCATTCTGCGGGAGATTGACAAGCGGGCGGCAGAGATCGATAAGGTGCAGGACGTACTCCTGGAGTTTAATATTTCCGGAGAAGAAAGCAAGACAGGTCTTTCACCAGATGACATGAAAATGGCGATCGATGAAGCGAAGTCGCTGTCTCATGTAAGGGTGCTCGGATTGATGTGCATGGCACCGAATTATGAGGATGTGGAGATGACGCGTCCCGTCTTCCGCAAAGCCCACGAGATGTGGGAGGATATGAAAAAGCAGTTTCCCGAGGGACAGATTTCCATCCTGTCTATGGGAATGACCCATGATTTTGAACAGGCTATCGAAGAGGGAGCCACGATGGTACGTATCGGCACCGCGATCTTCGGCTCTCGCGTATACCGTTAGGAGGAGAAAGAAATGAGTTTATTGGATAAGTTTAAAGATCAGTTCGTCGATCGTGATGATGAGGATATGGAAGAGGAGGATCTTGGCGAGGAGACGGCTCCCGTCAATCCTGCTCAGCCCGTCCCGCCGCGTCCGGCAGCTGTCCGCGGTATCGGCAGAAGTGCTGTCCCGCGTCAGGCCGCCAAGCCATACACCATGGTCGTCGTCAGTCCGAAGAGCTACAGTGATGCGGAAAAGATCGGGGATCATCTGAAGGCTATGCGTCCGGTCGTCATGAATATGGAAAAAACGGATGCGGATGAAGCCCAGCGTATCGTGGATTTCGTTCAGGGCATCATGTATGCTTTGGATGGCCGCATCGACCAGATCTCTGAAAGCATTTATCTCTGCGCGCCGAATAATATGAGCGTTTCCCGTGAGAATTTCGCTGCCTATGCGGATCAGCAGGCAGCTGCACCGGCCGGTGCACCGCAGTGGAATGCCCAGCAGCCGCAGGGACCCTCGGCTCCAGAGGCTTGATGTCTTTCTGGGAAGGGGGTCTGGGCTGGCTGAAAAAGCAGTTCAATGGCCAGGACGAGAATGTCTATGACACACAGGCAGAGGAGAGGGAGATACTTCCGGAGGTAGGCGCGCTGCCGGCCCGGAGTCTCCGTCCGCTGGAGGTGGTGATCATGGTACCCGGTACGTATGCAGATGCACGGCATGGGGTGGATGCTCTTGAAAAAGGGCTCGCCGTTATTGTCGTTTTGAATGACAGTGTGGATGATGAGACAGCCAGCCGGTTTGTCGATTTCATGAGCGGAGCTGTTTATCTGGCCCACGGAAGCATCGAGCTTCTGAATGATGATGTCCTTATCTGCCTGCCGGAGACTGTACGGCTCGATAAGGATCGACTGACCGATTTCCAAGGCATCCCTGCCTGGAAAGGACCGAACCTATGAAAAAGATACTGATCATCGGATGCGGGGCGATGGGAGGAGCGATCCTCTCCGGCTGCCTTGCCAAAGGTTTATGGAAAAAAGAAGAAGTCTTCGTGAAGGAGCATTCCCTTGCGGCTTCGGAAGAAAAAGCAGCACGATACGGAGTCTCTGTCTCCAAAGAGGGGGGCGAAGCCGGTGAGGCGGATCTGGTCATTGTGGCCGTGAAGCCGAACGTGGTTCCTTCTGTGCTGGAAGAATTGTCCCGGCATGCGCCCCGCCGGGTCCTTTCTATTGTAGCCGCTGTCACGATCGAGACACTGGAAAAGGCTCTTCCGAAGGGGACAGAAGTCATCCGCGTCATGCCGAATACCCCGGCCTCTGTCGGAGAAGGCATGGCAGCGATCGCTCCGGGGACATTTGCTTCGGAAGAATTCATCGCTGAGGCAGAGGATATTTTCCGTGCGCTGGGCAAGGAAGCCGTCGTGACGGAGCGCCAGCTCGATGAGCTTGGTGCGCTCTCCGGCGCAGGTCCGGGATATGCGTTTGTCATCATTGATGCCCTGGCAGATGCCGGCGTCCTGATCGGTCTTCCCAGAAAGCTTGCCATCGAAGCCGCTGCCCAGACGCTGTATGGCGCAGCCAAGATGGTGCTGGAAACAGGGAAACACCCGGCTGAGCTGCGGGATCAGGTCACTAGTCCCGGCGGTACCACCATTGCGGGGATCCATGCCATGGAGCGCGCGGGTATCCGCGCTGCACTGATGGATGGCGTAGAAGCATGCCTCGCAAAATCGGATCAGATGGCGGGGAAATAATTAGAAATGATGAGCCAGGAATCAACATATGAAAGATAGAGAAAAAATCATTCGTTATTTTGCGGCCACCAGTGACGATGCCAAAGACATGGCGATCCGTCTGCTGGATCTGGCCGATGTTGTCGACCGTGGACGGCCATTTGCTGTCGGCCCGTTTATGTCGCCTTTTGCCGCGCAGATCGGGCAGACTATCGCAACCCATATGAAGACGGTCACGGTGAAAAGCGAAGGCGGCTATCATGAGGCAGAGCGCGTGCGCATCGCCTTTTCCAGAGACGACTATGACGGCCCCATCGACTTTGGCATGACACTCCTCTCCGTCACCTGGGATGACCGTTACCGCCTGATCGGGCATCGGGACGTCTTAGGCTCGCTGATGGGTCTTGGTATCGATCGTGCCGTTCTTGGCGACATCCTCATGCAGGGTGCCGGCTGTCAGATCGTAGCAGACAGTACCATGGCCGGGTGGATCAGAGACAATTTCCATAAAGTCGCCATGGTCCCTGTCACGGTCAAAGAGATCCCGATGGAGGAGATCGAGCCGCCGAAGAAAACGGCCAAGGAAGTCCGTGCGACAGTGGCCTCTCTTCGCCTCGATGCCGTCGGGGCAGCGGGCTTTGGTATCTCCCGCTCCAAGATGGTGCAGGCCGTCGATGACGGGCGCACGGAAGTGAACTGGCAGCCTGCCAAGAGCGCGTCCCAGACGGTGAAGGCAGGCGATATCATCAGCATCCGGGGGCGCGGCCGCATCGAGATCAAAGAAGAGACCGGTACGAGCCGTAAAGGACGGACGGGGCTTTTGATCGATAGATATAAGTAAGGGTTCGGGGTTCAGGTTAATAGGTTCAATGGGTTCTGTAGGTTCGACAGGTTCATAGATTTCTCATCTTTCGTGAATACCATAGAAGTTTGAAAGCAGGGATTAGTGGCTAGGGATTAGGTTTGCGATACGGGAAAATCGCTAATTTCAAACCTCCGCGGCGCTTCTGATTGTTATGCGCCGCACCAACCCCTTTGAACCTCTTGAACCTATAGAACCCTCTGAACCTCTTTCACACGTAATCATGGGACGGCACGCCCGAGGGGCTAACCCTGAACCCTGAACCTTGAACCCTGAACCCTTGAACTCATAAGTAAGAATATCATTAAAGGAGCATAGATCATGATCACACCGATGGATATTCATAATAAAACATTTTCCGGTCAGATCCGCGGCTATTCGAAGGATGAAGTGAATGCCTTTCTGGAAGAGCTTGCGAGCGACTATGAAAAGATTTACCGCGAGCACCGTGCGATGGAAGAAGAAATGGACATCATCCGCACGAAGCTCCGCAACTACGAAAAGATGGAATCGACCATGTCCCACACGCTGGTCATGGCGCAGGAAACCGCAGATAATGTGAAGAAGAATGCACACAAGGAAGCCGCGCTTTCCATTCAGGAAGCCCAGAGCGAAGCGCAGAAGATCGTTTCCGATGCCGAAGCAGCTCGTCGCAAGATGAATGCGGATCTGCTGAAGGCAGAAGGCGATATGAATCTGTATATCGAAAAGCTCTTGTCAAATTTCAAATCTGCGCTGGCGCTGATCGAAGCAGCCAAAGCTGCTCGTGCGCCGCAGGCGGTGCAGGCGCAGCAGCCGGCAGCTTCTGACCCGTCTGAACCGACCGCTGAGGCGGAGCTTTCTGCCACGGAAGAAGCAGCAGCACCGGCGGTAGAAGCACCAGCTGTAGAAGCAGAGGAAGCCGCTCCTGCGCCTGCCGGCGGAAATCTTTTCGATGAGGCGGCTAAGACAGTGGCTCCGAAAGAAGAGAACTAAGCCTATGGAAACAAAGCAGACCGTGACCGAGTGGGCCAATGACCATCTGGGGCTCACTTTGGCGATCACAAAAAGGCTGCATGAAGAGCAGACCCCCTTTCAGCACATTGAGATCGTCGAGACGGAGCAGTATGGACGTCTTCTCATCTTAGACGGTGTTTTCCAGACTTCTGTCAAGGATGAGTGGACGTACCATGAAATGATCGCGCATGTCCCGCTCATGATGCATCCTCATCCGGAGCGTGTACTCATCATTGGCGGCGGAGACGGCGGCGTTGCACGCGAAGTCTGCCGCCATGAGTGTGTAAAACAGGTGGATCTTTGCGACATCGATGGCCGCGTCATCGAGCTTTCTAAGGAATATTTCCCGACGATCTCCAAAGTCCTCCTGGATCCGCCGAAGAAGCTTCATGTCCATGTGGGAGATGGCATCGCTTTTGCGGCTGCGGTGAAGGACTTTTATGACGTCATCATCATCGACTGCTCTGATCCCATCGGACCGGGCGAAGGACTTTTCACGAGAGAATTCTACAAAAGCGCCAAGGCGGCTCTTAGAGAAGATGGGCTCATCGTCCAGCAGACCGAGTCCCCGATCGTCCAGCAGAAGACCGTCCACGATGTTTTTGAGGCGATGCGTGACGTATTCCCCATCGTACGCATGTATTTTTCACACGTGCCGATCTATCCGGAGTGCATGCACTCCTTCATGATCGGGTCGAAGAAATATGACCCGCTCACAGCCAAGGTCCGTGAAAACGGCCCGCAGCCGATGAAGTACTACAATAAAAATATCCAGAAAAGCTGCTTTGCCCTTCCGAATTTCATCAAAGACCTGATCTATAAGGGAAAATATAGTTTTTGACAAAAGACGTGCGAAAGCACGTCTTTTGTGGTTGTCGGGTTCAAGGTTCAAGGTTCAGGTTGGTGGTGCGGCGCATTATCATTTAGAAGCGCCGCGAATGATTTGAGAATATCGTAAGATGGGGTTCTTCTTGGAGAAGGGGATGTCCGAAGGGCAGAGAATAGAGTGGTCCGCAGGGGTACAACTCTATGTAGTGGTCAGCATCTCATCTGCGGCAATCTGTGTTCTGGCTATACCAAGCGCACAGACAACTTTTCTGCAGAACTCTGTCTCTTCGAGGCAGTCTATCCCTGGCCTTCGGTCTGCTTCTTCTCTAAGGGGCGACGTATTTTACGTTATTCTCAAAACTTGCTGCGTTTCTATTATATATATTTTGCGCTGAACTACAACCCCGAACCCATCCACCTGAACTCTGCACCCCCTTTCCTTCCCATGATATAATGAGAAAAATGGTTTCATGAAAGGAGCGATTTCCATGGAAATTCGTGTGTTGAAATATTTTCTCATGGTCGCGCGTGAGGAGAGCATCACGAAGGCGGCCAGCCGCCTCCACATCACGCAGCCGACGCTGTCGCGCCAGATGGCGGACCTCGAAGCGGATATGGGCGTCTCGCTCCTGGATCGGAGCGGACGCAAGATCGCATTGACGCCGGAAGGCATTCTTCTTCGCCGACGCGCCGAAGAGATCGTCTCTCTGGTCGACAAGACGGAGATGGAAGTCTCGCAGGCGGCAGAAAATCTGGAAGGCACCATCAGCGTGGCAGGAGGGGATCTCTCGCAGGCACGTGATTTCGTGCGTCTCATTAAGGAATTCCAGACACTCCATCCTTTTGTATGTTTCCGCTATTACACGGACATCACGCCTTACATTTGTGAATGTATGGATCATGGCTGCGTCGATGTGGGCCTCCTTGTGCAGCCTTTCGATAGGGAGAAGTATGAGTCACGCCCCATCGGAAAACCGAGCCGGATGGGGGTGTATATGCGTGCGGATGATCCGCTCGCCAAGAAGCCGGAAGTATGGATGAAAGACCTTGAAGGCCGCCCTCTGCTGCAGGGGCTTCGTCCAGATCTTGATGCGATGCTCTTTGCCAGACATACGGATAAGGATAGCCATCCTGCCATGATCGAGTGTGACCTCCCCATGAACCGGGCTATCATGGTCGATGAGGGCATGGGCTATTTTATTGCCGGGGAGGGTGTACTCCCCTTTCTTGATGAACATCGGATCTGTTTCAGACCGATCGGAGAAAAGCCGCAGTATATCTACACATTTCTTGCGTGGCGCAGAAATCAGCCCTTCAGTCGTGTCACGAAAACGTTCATTGAGTTTTTGAAAGAGAAGTTGAAGTGAGGGAAAACATCTGCGAAAGCAGGTGCTTTTTTGGTTGTCGGGTTCAAGGTTCAGGGTTCAGGTTGGTGGTGCGGCGCAAAATATGATAGAAGCGCCGCAAGTTTTGAGATTAACGTAAAATGCGTCGCCCCTTGGAGAAGGGGCAGGCCGAAGGCCAGGGATAGACTGCCTTGAAGAGGCAGAATTCTGCAGAACGTTCATCGAGGAGCTTGGGATAGCAGGAATACCGATTGATGCAGATAGTATGCTGACCGCTACGTAGAGTTGTGCCCCTTTGGGGCACTCTATCTTCTGCCTTTCGGGCATCCCCTTCTCTAAGTAATGCTATTAAGTTAAGGAAATCGTTAGGGAAACACTGATTAAATCGTTGTTCGATTTGACTCTTGCATTTTCATGCAAAGCGAGGAATAATCCGACGCGAATAGCTCGCTATTCGCGTCGAATGTCTCCTAGCTTTGTATAAAAATCCAAGAATGAAATCCGATAATGATTTAATCAGTGTTTCCTTAAT
>JAIJLI010000500.1 GCA_022722495.1 Dialister sp.
CTCCTCGCTCTGTATAAAAATCCAAGAATGAAATCCGATAACGATTTAATCAGTGTTTCCCAAGAAAGATCCCTCGGCTGCGCTCGGGATGACGATACGGGAGTCTGATATCTCCCAGTCTCTGGGTCTTTTAGTCTAATCCCTAATCCCTAATCCCTAGACACTAGTCACCAGTCACTCAAGGTTCCTATTTTCCCATTGACGCCATCCCTGCTCATCCTTATAATAAATAAGATATGATTTTATAAGGGTAAGGAATCGGATATGAATAACGACTATGCAAGCATTTTCTCCGGCATTTTAAGAGAGAATCAAATAAAGACAAATGAACCCATGAAGCGTCATACCACCTTTGGCATTGGTGGGCCGGCAGATTGTTTTCTGATGCCGGAAACGACAGAAGAAGTGTGCCTCATCACAAAGCTCGCACACAAGCACGCGGTGCCGCTTTTCGTACTGGGCGGCGGGGCGAACCTGCTCGTCCGGGACAAAGGCATCCGCGGGGCGGTGGTATTCACCGGTCGTCTGCACCGTATGGAAAGGAAGGAGAATCTCCTGACGGTCGCTAGCGGAGTGCCTACGGCAGCTGCTGCTAGAAAAGCTCTGGAGTATGGTCTCTCCGGAATGGAATTCGCCAGCGGCATTCCCGGCAGTATTGGCGGAGCTGCTTATATGAATGCAGGGGCGTATGGCGGAGAAATGGCGAAGATCATCGTTTCTGCTACCACCTGTGATGCAAAGGGGGATATCATTGTCCACTCCATCAAGGATATGGGCTATGGTTATCGCCACAGCCCCTTCATGCAGAACGGGGAAGTTATCCTTGATATCACTCTTTCGTTAAAGCCGGGCAATCAAAAGGACATCGAAGCGCTGATGAAGGATCTCAACCAGAGAAGAGCAATGAAGCAGCCTCTTGAAAAACGAAGCGCCGGATCCACCTTCAAGCGTCCCGATGGTCATTTTGTCGGACAGATGCTCGAAGAACTGGGACTCAAAGGATTTTCGGTGGGTGATGCGCAGGTCAGCGAGAAACACGCCGGTTTCCTCATCAATAATGGCCGTGCCTCCTGCGAAGACATGCTCTCTCTCATCCATCAGGTGCAGCAGAAGGTCAAAGAGGTCTATGGCGTGGACCTGCATACCGAGGTTCAGATCGTAGGAGAAGAGTGAAAGAAGCCGAAAGGCTTCTTTTTTGTTTGTTGGTGACTGGGGACTAGGGATGAGTAGCTAGGGAAACACTGATTCAATCGTTGTCAAATTTCATTCTTGGATTTTTATACAGAGCGAGGAATCATCTGACGCGAATAGCGAGCTATTTAAGGAAGATGATGACGAAGCTATGTATAAAAATCCGTATGAAATCTGATTCTGCGATTTAATCAGCGTTTCCCTAAGGATTGGGGATTAGGAGTGACTGGTGGCTAGGATTCTCTGGCATCGTCATCCCGAGCGCAGCCGAGGGATCTTTACTGCACTGCGAGAATCATCGTGTATGCACCGAGGGAAAACGATGTCCTGGTGCTGCCTCACATCAGGCGATGAGCGTTTTGCAATAAAGATCGAGGGCTACGGTCGAAATGACGTTGCGCACGAAGCGCTATCGAAACTCCGCGGCGCTTCTGATTTTTATGCGCCGCATCACCATTTCTAATTTCTCATTCGAACAGAGTTTTCGTACGCAATCAAGAGGCATCCCGTCCCGTGGGCTAACCTCGAACCCTGAACCTCTAACCCTTTCCCCATTTTCTTCATGACAAATTTCCCCTGAACATTTATACTAAAGAAAAACGAAAAGGAGAGCACTATGGAAGTTGTAGCTTTTTATGGACCGCCAGGCACAGGTAAGAGTGACCGTGCGCTGGTGATCGCCTATGAGAATCAATGCTCCTGCATCATTGATGATGGGATCCTGATCTATCACAACCGCATTGTCGCCGGGAAGTCAGCCAA
>JAIJLI010000501.1 GCA_022722495.1 Dialister sp.
GTCTCATCATCAGGGCTGACCTGAGCAGCTCTGATGACAAGACCGCAGGAGTGTGCCAGTCCGTGAAGGGGTGTGGTGGCGGCAAGCCCCACATAAATGCTCTACCACTCTCCCACAGCCACTTCTGCAGGGTAGTGCAACGACCTGTAGGGGTGGTTCCGCAGTTCCCCTTTTCCGGTATCGAGTCCTTGGATATCGGCACAGGAAAAAGGGGAAGCTCCGGAAGGGTTTAATGAAACGTTAGATATAAGAAAAGTGCTATATATGCAATATATGGCATAAGGGTATAAACATCGCCTCTATGAGGAACGCCATAAAGCACCCATCGGAGATACCTCTTAGCAGGTGAAGCTGAACGGTTCGCCTGTTGGCTGCGACCGGAGAGGGAGCAGCCCGACAACCACAAAAAGCAAAAGAGGCAGCAATCAAGTTGCCACCTCTAATAATCAATTACGTTTATGTCTCTTAAACTTAACATAGCTAGGATCCAAAACCTTTATGTTATATGAATTTAAATTATCATATTTATTTCTGCAATGAGAGAGAATTTCCATAAGATTTGCATGACATTCTTCACGCTCCAGAGCAGAATAGGAAAGCATTTGCTTTGATTCCTTATCTACATATTCCACAAACATTCCTGCACTGTCATTCAAGCCAAAATCAATAATCACATAGATTGGTTCTGTCGTTCTTCTGAATACCATATCTCCAATTATTAGATATTTACCTGCTTGTTTCTTTATCTTGGCTTTAGAAGTAGCATCCCCTAACTCTCCAGACCAGCGGCAATCATTGTAATAATCATGACCCCATATTGCATATTGCCAATTCATTGTGTTTAATGTTTCGTTTTGTTCTAAAGGGTCATCATTAATTCTATTCATATCACGCCATTGAACATTGCGATAAAGTTTTCCTTTAAAAACTCTTATTTCGCAATCTTCATGATCATACCTTTTTACTACCATAACAAGAGGAGCGTCTTCCTTGCTGCATTCCCTGATGTTTACAGATGTAGAACTTTGAACCTCACGTACTCTTAACTTCTTACAACGAGGAGTAGGCAAATACTCCTCGTTGTAGCTAAAACTGATATACTGTTTCATAATATTTTCAACTAAATACGACATTCAAATCACCAGGCACAACATAATCATCTTTATCATCCTTTACAGAAAAGGTTAATTCAACAGAAGAAAAGTCTGGCATTTCAACCTCGAATTTTTCCATTTTACAAATTTCAGTTATGCATACAGTATTACTGAGCTTGCCATAAAGCGGATTGTTTATCGGCTTGCTCTCTATTTTAACTATTACTTTGGACTCCATATAAAATGTATAAATATATGATGGAGAGGTGGTTATCCTCTCCGTTACCTTTAATCAGTCACTCTGTAGAAGTATTTCAATTCCTCATCTTTTAGGTTATTTACCGCATATCCATCGGCTAACTCCCAAACTTTATTGTAAACCTTAGCAAGTGACGTATTTTTTTGATACCATTGCCAAATCTTATGATTCAGCACCATAACCAACTCGGTAAGATATTTGTAGTTATCTTTCCACTCTTTAAAAGCACGTTTGAACGTATCCACAACGGCAGCGATGCCAAAAGCATCTGCAATAGAAAAATCCTGCCAAAAAGTAGTCATTGGCTTGTAACCACATAAACTCTCGATGTTCCATACAGGAACTTTAACTGTAACTTGTCCCATTGTCATAAAGAATTAAAAGTTCGTAATCAGCTTGCTATGAAAACAGCCAGATAATAAATACGATTAAAGTAAAATAAAGAATATCTTTCTGATACTTTTCTACAAATCTAACCACGTAATCATTTTCTTCCATTGTATATGTATTTTGAAGTTCAACATTCTGTTAATTCACACACTCTCGGATATATCGGGCAACCAGATTCCTGTCTAGCCTTTTAATGATTTCTCATTTCC
>JAIJLI010000502.1 GCA_022722495.1 Dialister sp.
ACACCAGAAATTTTATATTTGTGCATCAATTCTTCTGCATCGGCCAAAAGATTCTGAGGACTTAGGAAAATTGGATCAACGATAACACCATGTTCTGAACGTTTCACTGTATCTACTTCGTGAGCTTGTTCCTCTATAGACATATTTTTATGAATAACGCCCATACCACCTTCACGAGCCATTCCAATAGCCATACGAGATTCTGTAACAGTATCCATACCAGAACTAATCATAGGAATATTTAGTGAAATATCACGTGTCAGTTGTGTCTTTAAATCTACTTGATATGGTAATACATCAGATGCAGCTGGCACTAGTAATACATCATCAAAAGTTAATCCACGCATACCAAATTTATCGTCTCTCATTTGTCTTTCCTTTCTCGTATAATAAAAAACAAAACTACGACCCGTTCTAGCCATTAAGGCTAGAACGGATAATCGTAGCTTTCATTAGCGTTCAGACCGCAATACGCCGCCTTCCATATAGTCATCTTTTTTCATATCAACAAAAATAACTTTTACTGCATCTGCAGGAACCTTTACGATTTCTACAGCGGCTTTAGTAATTGCTTCACCTAATTGTTTTTTTTGTTCTTTTGTACGACCTTCAACGAGTTCAACATGAATTAATGGCATATGGCACCTCCATAGATACAAAAATATTGTTTTTTCTATTATACGAGAATAGGCTATTATATACAAGGGGAAAACCTAGATAAAACCTAGTATTATCGCACCTTATAGAATTATTAGCCCTACCACTTAATTATACAATATTCTAAGAAATTTTTCACCAAATCTTTTTTCTAATTCTTCTTTCATTACAGATTCAAGTTTTTCTATCCCATATTTACTAGCAAACTCTAGTACATCCTTATCAAAGTCTGAATCTTCTATGTCAGAACTAGAGTAAAAAGATACAAGATAGCATTCTTTAGCCTCATTATACTCGTACTTAATTTTAAGCCAAGTATATTTAGCCAACATGATGTTAAACCACTCTGTCAGCTGCTTCTTAATTTCTTTTTTCTTGTTCATAACCCGAAATATTGATTTAATTTACAAATTATTCCCTTAGCTTTGTCTATACACTCTAGACTTTCTTTTTGATTAAAATCTCTTTGTGTATAATCAGCTTCTTTACGTTCACTTTTTAACCATCTTACATCTTCTCTAAATAAACGACCGTTTCTGTAATCGTCGATTCTGTTTACTATCTCTGTTAGGATATGATTATGTGAATCTTGACCACGAACGTCTTGACTAGAGTATGGAATGGCTCTTTTATCTGTATTTGCCAATACATATTTCATATATTGCAACGTAGCATAGTAAGAACAATGTATAGATGAATTGTACCCAAATGTCTCACGAGTATTTATGAGGTTTTGGGCAGCTTCTAGAGATTTGTTTGCTTTCTGTTTCATACGATACCTTAATTCTTATCGAATGCAAAGATAATGAGAATTTATCAAATACGCAAATTTTTAGCCTGTTAAAAGGTAAAAACCTACGTAAAAATAGCGTAAAAGGCTGTTTTTTGCAAAATCTATATAGCAATTTGCACTTTAAACTAGTCTTAAACGTGTTTAATACAAGTTAGCAACTAGTAAACGACTAATCAATGATTATTCTATCTTTTTGCGGTATTCCAATATGCCAATCAAAGATTTCCAACTATTAAAGTAAAGGGTAAGCCATTGACCTACCCTCTACCTTATTTATTCATACACCATAAGCCTTGGCTTCTAAAAGTTCTTCATTCATTTTACGAAGTCAGCGACTTAGAGTTCTAAGTATATAACAATATAACGCAATAACAATATATATAAATAGATATAGTCAAGCAAGATACCCACATCAAATACTCCGTTCTTTCCACCCTGCACTTGTACCGTGGAAAGAAGACCACTTTCCCTTGCTGCTCTAAGGTGATGCATGCAT
>JAIJLI010000503.1 GCA_022722495.1 Dialister sp.
GTCCTTCCGGTGAAGAGTGAAGAGTGTTTTTGAAAGTGGCGTACTATTCCGACGGATTGCAAATCCGCGGAACAATTTACATCCTTTTGTATGCTTTTCCTCTAAGCACTCCTCCAGCGAAAGCGGATGCTCTCGCCAATAAGCCATGGAAGCCATCTTTTGGGCATTGACTTTTTTGTGATAATCGTTCAGTTGTATCTCCATCCATTTATGTATTATGTAGTTAGAATATTACGTTTGCAAACGTTACGACTATTTTCTGAAAATACCAATGATTTAGGGTAAAATATTAATGAATAGCCCATTTATAGCTTACTTGTGTGCCTTAACATTATCTTTCTTAGAAAAAACTTATTTAAAATGATACGATTTTCAGAAATAATCACTACCTTTGCATTCGAGTTGGAGCGGCATGAAAAGACTTGTCGTGATGAAGACTCAATTTTATATAGAGCGTTTTGATATTATCTCTCATTGAAATCTGGACAATTTCATTCCCTGAGATAATGGCAATACTGCTCACGCTTAGGATTATTGTACCCTTTTCCGAAGGGCGTAATATATCGTATAGGCGTGGGCTATTGCTTCATTACTAGGGAGTTGGCAGTCCAGAGCCTCAATGAAGTAATAAGCAATAGTTCCCATGCTTTTCCTATTTATTAACCGCTGTACTTCTGGGAAACAGTTGGCAAAATTGTTGGTAATAATGTATTTATCTTATAACGAATTTGTCTGCACATTATCTAAGGTTACTAGTGCGACAAGTGTGACTGGTCAGAAATATTATGATATTCATATCATTGATAATTTGATATGCGGCAAAAGAGGAATCGGAACCTCTTTTCAAATTAGATTGGCAAAACTATATAATGCCTATATAGATTTACCTATTATCAATACAACGACTCTCAAGCCTTATGTTGGTGGTGTGCAATCTCCAGCACTAGCTATATTGGTGGAAGCAAATCTGGTTAAGACTCCTGCGTCGGATGATTTTGTGTTAAATGATAGAGAAAAAGGAGAATTAATAAAGCCTATAGTTGATAACGAAAACTCAACAAAAGGTAAAAGCAAAAGTAACAATAATATGTGATAGTTTTACTATGTATTGTCTTGGGACTGTTGATAAAGTTTTCAAGTAAACCGAGTCTTGATGCAATAGGTTGTATGGAAGAATTAATTCCCAACAAAGAATATGTCATACAACAGAACACAATAGCTACTTATGATAAGGAAAGCAATGCGCTTTTAACACAATATTCTGTGGATCAGAATAATATGGGCGTTACCCAGATGTTACTTGATGGTAGGGCAAAAATGATACCTGCTGGACGTCGGGCAAGATTTATTAAAATTATACGGGGAGATGCTGTTGTTCATATAGAGGGTGAAGCTTTTAATATGATAATTCCAACATCTGCATTATTTCCCGAATAACTTGCTCTGCAATTAGTTGAGCAAAGTTTTACTTACGTAGAAGAGACAATGAGTGAGGCATGAGCTTCACTCTTTTTTTGAATAGTTCGGAGAGTATTTCTTGTAAGTATCTAATCCATCTGTATCCGATTTGAAGATGATGGTGTCAATGAAGTAGAAGTTGCAATCATCACCAACCAAAACATTGTTTGGTACGGCATCGAAGATGTCGTGAATGCCATTGGTGAAATATTCTCCATTGTCTTCTGCGTGGAAACCGATACGCTCAAACTCTGCCTTGATTTCTTCGGGAGTAGCTTCCCTCGCATTTACAACAAGTTGTTGGCGAAGGACAGCACAAACTTTTCCATCTCGATTCTGTGAGAAACCGATGAAATTGTAGGCGCAATCAGGAAAGTATTGGTTATGGGCAGGAATGCGTTCAAAGAAAGGAGTAAGGTTGTCGTCTGAATAACGGAAGTCGTTAAGTTTATAGACGTGTATTCCATCATAGGCCATATAAACCTCG
>JAIJLI010000504.1 GCA_022722495.1 Dialister sp.
GCCAAGTTATTGATATACTTCTGCTGTATCGGGTTCACTCGCTTGGAGTATTCCACATCCACAAAGTTGATGATGTTGAACTTACAGCCTTCTGGCAGTTTCCCCAACTGTTGGTTCTTCTTGTAGTTGTAATACAATTTGGTTGCCAAGGTCGGAAACTTGTAATCGTAAACGACCATGGCAAAGCCTTTTGCACTATGCTGTCGAATGAACGGCTCGATGATGGAGAATGTCTTACCGCTACCCGGTGTGCCCACTACCCAGGTGCCACGGAATGGGTTCACGATGTTCACCCATCCCTTGCGGAACTTGCCCTTATAGTAGTAGCGCATGGGGATATTCACGCTGTATTTGTTGTATTCCTCCTTCTGGCACTGCTCAAAACTCTCGTTTTCAAAATTGAAACGGTCTTTCATCAGTCCTTCCTTCAAGAACTTCGAGATGTTGTCCAAGGCGATATGCACCAATACCGTTCCGATGATGGTTGTCACCATATAGAGAATGGTGTTTAATCTTAGGGTATAGAGACGAGTGTCCATCGCATAGCCGAAGAGCCACACGGACAATATCAACAGCAGCACGCCACTCACCAAGGGGTACAGTACCTGCCTTCGGGCATCAAATTCCAAGTGTTTCTTGTTTCTCGTGCCTACACAGGTGATGCACACCAACAAGAACGTCACCACCTTGCTATACACCAGGTTCCCGTCATGGTAGATAAACCACTGCTTGATACGGTCGTGCAGGTCACACACCACACCGCCAAAGCCGTCTATTGCCCTTGGGTCTATGGCATACTCAAAGAACTCCATCAACACGGATATGTAGATGACCGCCCTGAATATCTTGTAAAATCCTTGTAGCTCCTTGCTTTCTTCCATTGGATATGATTGCTATTTTAGAAAAATCGGATTGAATGAGTCGGCTGACAACACATCGCTATAGTTCACTTTCAATGAGATGGTGCGACCGCTGATTTGGTTCTCCGTCATCTCTATTGTCAACTTCTTGTCATTCGGAAATGTCATTTTCCGAATGACTATCACATTGCGGTAGCCATAGCGGAAACGCTTGGTCTGCTCCAACGTGAAGACAGGATGCAACTCTACCATCTGTGAGTTGGTTGCCTTGGCGGTCTTTTTATCCGTCAGCTTTAATCGTATTTGGTCTATATCAAATGGCACGTCTGTCTTGTTCTCCACGGAGAAATCCAGGAAGAAATAGTCGCCCGACGAATAGATGTTGTTCAGTCGCATTACCATCTTATGGGCTTTGGTCTTCACATTGTTCACATGGGCTTCCGAACTCCAAATCTCACGAGCATAGCGAGCCATGTCAGTAGAGGACAAGGTTACCGCAGGATTGTTATATGCATTCTTTTCTATCTGTTGTATCTCCTTATCCGTCACTGCCTCTTGCAATCTTGTTGTATAGAGCAGCGCATACTGGGTACGGTAGCGTTCTGTCACAATGGTAACGATGGCAAGCACTTCACCATCTTCATGCAGTCCCTCCTTGGGTTTCAAACGCACAGTATTGTTGATGGGTTGGTCTCCTGCTATCTTGTCAGTGGATATATCCACAAAGCGGATGGGTTCACTTGCCGTAATGACGGTAGTCACTTGCTCGTTCACGGTCAGCTGCTCCATTTCCTGGTAGGTGCAGGGCTGATAGCACTCCGCACTGGTCTGTTGTGCCATCATGGGTGTGGCTGTTATAGCGCACATCATCAGTGCGCCAATGGTCTTCTTGATATTCATATGGGTGTAATGTTTACTTTGTAGTGTTTAATGTTTACTTGCTCTTGGTGTCTTTGTTGTTTATCAAGTACACAAAGGTTCCGTATTTCAACTTTACCTTGTTCTTCTTGATAGCCTTGCCTATGGCATTGCTTGTTTTCTGATAGGCATTCTGCATGGTCTGCATGCCCCATTGCGAAA
>JAIJLI010000505.1 GCA_022722495.1 Dialister sp.
TCACCATGAAGAATGGCTTCAAGAACAAAACGCTTGGTTCCGTCATGGGCTTCCTCTTCGCACTCTTCGCTGTCATCGCTTCCTTCGGCATCGGAAACATGACCCAGGCAAACTCCATCTCCGGTGCAGTACATACCACCTTCGGCATGTCTCCTGAAGTCTGCGGTGTCATCCTGACCATTCTTTCTCTCATCATCATCGTGGGTGGTATCAAGACCATTTCCAAGGTTTCCTCTGTTGTCGTTCCGGCTATGGCTTTCTTCTATGTCATCGCCGGTCTCATCTGCATCATCCTTAATATCCAGAACGTTCCTCATGGTCTCTATCTCATTTTCATGATGGCCTTCGATCCACAGGCAGTCGGCGGCGGCGTCCTCGGCGGCATCACCGCTTCTGTCATGAATGCAGTCCGTTTCGGTGTCGCTCGCGGCTGCTTCTCCAATGAAGCCGGCATGGGTTCTGCCGCTATCACTGCAGCAGCAGCTACCACTGATGATCCGGTCCGTCAGGGCTACATCAACATGACCGGTACTTTCTGGGATACCATCGTTGTCTGCTCCATCACCGGCATCACCATCGCAGCCTCCGGCGTCCTTGGCATGACCGGCGCTGACGGCAAGCCTCTGAAAGGCGTAGAACTCACCATGGCTGCCTTCTCCACCAATATCGGTGAGATCGGCGCACTGATCGTCGCTATCGGCATCATCCTCTTCGCCTTCTCCACCATCCTCGGCTGGGAATATCACGGCGAAAAGGCTTGGGAATACCTCTTTGGTACTCATAAATACAACATGATCTACCGCATTGTCTTCTCCCTGGTCGTTTATGTAGGCGCTACCCAGACCCTTGATCTGGTGTGGAACCTCTCCGATATCGCCAATGCTCTCATGGCGATCCCGAACCTGATCGCCCTGCTCATTCTTTCGCCTGTCATCAAGGAAGAAGTAGAACGCTTCCAGATCGTCCTTGAAAAAGAAAAGGCAGAAAAGAAAGCCGGCGTCACCGCTGGTGAACATGCGAAGATCTGATCGCTGATCACGGGTGACCGGTGCTTGGTCAACGGTCACTGTATCGAAGGAGTGCGAAAGCATCTCCTGTATCCATATCGTTGTCCCCCCTCACTTCCCTAGGAAGTGGGACATCCCCCTATCCTGTTCCTCTGAATTCCAACAGGATAGGGGATTTTTTATTGGCAGAAATAAGGCAGGTCAAGGGATGCAGGCGCTGTGCATAGGAGAGATGAGACATGGCACGCCAGCTTCACTGTCATTCTGTAATGGGGCGCTTTGCACCTTTTCACGTGGCCTTCGGGGCATTCTCTGATGGGGAAGGCTTGCGATACATAGGAATCGTGATTTAGGGAAACGCTGATTCAATCGCAGAGTCAGCTTCTACAAGAAATTTTATGCATAGCTTCGTCATAGCCTTCCTTAAATAGCTCGCTATTCTCGTCAGGTTATTCCTTGCTATGCATAAAATTTCAAGAGTAAAATCTGACAACGATTGAATCAGTGTTTCCCTAACATTTGTGGCGAATTGGCTGCCGGGACCCCGCGGCCGGACAATGATCTTGCTGTCATGAGCATTCATTTATCATTTATAAGACCCATCACGATACCAAAATTGATATACTTTTCCTATTGAAATTTGATGAAATTAAAGTAGCTACAAAAAAGATATAAATCATATACGTATCGCAAATATACAGAAAATACTCGTCAAAAGCACAAGAAAGAAACTTTAGTATAGCAAAAGGTTTACAATATAAAAATGAGCAAAATTCGTATATTGCATTTTGATTTTCATCGTGTATAATCTAGGTAAATCACTTGAGGCTTCGGAATTCAGAATCTGGAAAGTCCAAGCGAAAAATGTATGTTGCCGCATACCATATAGGTGGATGATGTACACTGAAAAATGAAAGTCTTTATGACTT
>JAIJLI010000506.1 GCA_022722495.1 Dialister sp.
GTTGGATGCCGAAGCCAAGAAGCAGGCAGAAATGGAAAAACAGAGAGAAGCACAAGAAGCCCATGAGCGACAAAGAGAGAATGAGGCGTTGGCGGAGCTAAACAAGGCACTTGCCGAAGCAAGGCTGAAGGGACAGCAAGCTACGCAACAGAACTCTTCGACTACAGCAACAGCATCCGATGAAACAACAGCTACAGCCAAGGGCGGTATCAACATCGAGGGCAAAATCAAGGTAAATGAGAATGCCCGAAAGGAAGCAGACGAGAATGATAAGCCAAGTGAGGTGGTGAAAAAGGTGAAGACATCATCGGACTATTTCAACACATTGGCAGTAAATGAGAAAGAGCCGACACTGATCAAGGCTATCATTGACGAGAATGTGAAAGCCGTGGATGGAAGCCGTGTCCGCTTGCGATTGCTTGATGATGTGGAAATCGGTGAGATGATAGTGAAGAAAGGCGCATACCTGTATGCCATTATGAGCGGTTTCAGTTCGCAACGAGTGAAAGGAACGGTGAAAAGCGTGCTGGTGGATGATGAGATAGTAAAAATCAACCTATCCCTGTATGACACAGACGGCATGGAAGGCTTGTATGTGCCAAGCAGCCAGTTCCGTGAGACCAGCAAGGATGTGGCAAGCGGAGCCGTGACCGGGAATGTGGATATGAACACCACCAATACAGGCAGTAGTTTTTCGCAATGGGGCATGCAGACCATGCAGAATGCCTATCAGAAAACAAGCAATGCCATAGGTAAGGCTATCAAGAAGAATAAAGTGAAACTGAAATATGGCACCTTTGTGTATCTGATAAATTCGAAAGATACTAAGAGCAAGTAATCATCAACATCCAAAGAATACGAATATGAATATCAAGAAGACCATTGGCACACTGATGATGTGTGCAATAAGTGCCACTCCACTGATGGCACAACAGACCAGTGCGGAGAGCTATCAGCCCTGCACATACCAGGAGATGGAACAACTGACTGTGAACGAGCAAGTGACTACCGTCATCACTGCAAGTGAACCCATCCGCTTTGTGGATATATCCACTGATAAGATTGCAGGAGACCAACCCATCAACAACACCGTGCGACTGAAACCCAAGGAGGGAATGCATGAAGACGGCGAGGTGCTTGCCATCGTGACCATTGTGACGGAACGATACCGTACCCAGTATGCGCTGCTCTATACCACGAGACTGCAAGAGGCAGTGACGGATAAGGAGATACAACAGATAGAGAAGAATGCCTATAACAATCCTGCGGTCACATTGTCCTCTACGGACATGGCTCGTTATGCTCGTGAGATTTGGAGTTCGGAAGCCCATGTGAACAATGTGAAGACCAAAGCTCATAAAATGGTGATGAGACTGAACAACATCTATTCGTCTGGTGACTATTTCTTCCTGGACTTCTCGGTAGAGAACAAGACGCATATACCATTTGATATAGACCAAATAAGATTGAAGCTGACGGATAAGAAGACCGCCAAGGCCACCAACTCGCAGATTATAGAGTTGCATCCAGTGTTTACGTTGGAGCAGACCAAGCGTTTCCGTTATGGTTATAGAAATGTGATAGTCATTCGGAAAATGACATTCCCGAATGACAAGCAATTAATCATCGAAATGACGGAGAACCAAATCAGCGGTCGCACCATATCGCTTAAAATAAACTACAGCGATGTACTATCAGCCGACTCGTTCAATCCCATATTTCTGAAATAGAGCTAAGCTAAGTGATTCAGAATAGGCAGTTGAAGACAACGCTCAATCTTAGCCAAGGTTTCGAGGGATAGGTTTTCCTGTCCTTTGAGTACCTTGGAAACATATTGCTGGCTACAGCCCATGAGTTCAGACAATCGCTTTTGGGTCATACCCAATTCCTCCATTTTGTCGAGCATCATCATTGCAATGTGCTGAGAATAGC
>JAIJLI010000507.1 GCA_022722495.1 Dialister sp.
CTGCGCTCGAAATGGCGTCTCACTGGATTTTAGCGTCGCTTCGCTCCTAAAAATCCAGTTCGCTTGCACATATTGCCTTCGGCACTTCCCCCGAAGGGGGAAGCAAGACATTACGTAGCAAACGATTTCCTTAACTTAATAGCCTTCCCCGCATGGGGAAGGTGGCGAGCGAAGCGAGCCGGATAGGGTTCTAGCCGTATGAAAGACAGATGAGGAAAGCGGAGAGGTGCACGGTCACTCATCCCTGCTTTCAAACTTGTGGTGCACTGCGTCAAAACCCGAAGCGCCACGTATTTATACGGAACATCTCTCCATGATCCTGCGAACGCGCATTCGTTTGAAGCGCATGTCGGCTCAAAAGAACGACCGTTCGCCTTTCCTTCCCAATGGGGGAAGGTGCCCCATTGGGGCGGATAGGGCACTGCTAGGCAAGCTGAATGAGAATAGGGGAAAAGCGACGCTTCACGTCGAATATATGAAGGCGTCGAAGCCGCTGCCTTCCTCGCCTTCCCCATCGCACCTTCCAGCCATTCCCACACAGCCTAAATTTGCGATTTCTGAAGAAATCCGTGAAGCGGCCGTCATTTTATGGTATAATTATCATTACAGATGAAAAGACGCAAGTCTGGTCAATATAGAGTAAGGAGAGACATAAAAGTGGGTTTTTCTTTGATTAATATCGGTTTTGGCAATATGGCAGCTGCAGCGCGCGTGATGGCGATCATCAGCCCGGAGTCTGCGCCGGTGAAACGTATGATCCAGGACTCCCGTGACAAAGGGGATCTCATTGATGCCACCTACGGCAGAAAGACGAGAGCCGTCCTCATCATGGACAGCGGGCAGATTATTCTTTCCGCCGTACAGCCGGAAACGATTTCTCACCGACTGATGAATAAAGATGTGATCACTTCTGAAGGAATGGATGAAAACTGATGGCACAGACAGCGAAAAAAGATGAAGGCATTCTTCTAGTCGTCTCCGGCCCGAGCGGTGCGGGGAAGGGGACCATCTGCAATGCCATCCGCGAGGAATTTCCGGACCTCTGCTATTCCGTCTCAATGACGACAAGAGACCCCCGAAAAGGGGAAGTAGAGGGGGAGAGCTATTTCTTCCGCACCAATGAACAGTTCGAGAAGCTCATCGAAGAAGATGCCTTCCTCGAATATGCAAAGGTCTATGACCACTACTACGGCACGCCGAAGAAGCGCGCCCTCGACATGATCAGCGACGGGAAATCTGTGCTGCTGGAAATCGACATCCAGGGCGCCATGCAGGTCAAGAAACGCTATCCGAAAGGCGTCTTCATCTACATTGTTCCACCGTCTTTGGAGATCCTGTCCGATCGTCTCTACGGACGCGGTACAGACTCTGAAGAGACCATCCAAAAGCGCCTCGCACAGATCACCAGTGAACTCGCTATGGCACACCAGTATGACTATATCATCGTCAATGACAAACTCGAAGATGCAGTGAGAAAGACCAGCTCCATCTTGGAAGCGGAGCGCTGCAAGCTGTCCCGCAATGAAGGGCAGATCGAGACCATTTTCAAACAGTATATCAATAAGGAGGTACCCTTAAAATGATGTGTTATCCTTCTATCGACAGCCTTGTCAAAAAGGTGGACTCCAAGTACACCCTTGTGACCCTTGCCGCTCTTCGTGCCCGTGAACTGACTGACGGACAGACCCCGCTCATCGCTCACGCGGAAGACAAGAAACCGGCTACCATCGCTCTCGAAGAAATCTATGAAGGCAAAATCAGCTACTCCTTCAGCAAATAGAAATAAGGTCAGGCAGTCCAAGAAAGGCTGCCTGACTTTTTGTACGTTCAGGGTGACTAGTGACTAGTGACTAGTGACTGGTGACTTGCAAATGACTTTCGGGCATCGCCCCCTATGTATTTGCGGCGAAGCCGCCCCCTGAACCCTGAA
>JAIJLI010000508.1 GCA_022722495.1 Dialister sp.
TTGCCAAAGCGATACAGAAATACTGATTAAACCGAAGCCACGGAGATAGTAATTATCGACAGTCAAATGAATTACCGAGGAAAACTTGACACTTACTCTTCCATGATCCATCGAAATAGAGCCGGTCATTTTATGCTATAATGACAGCAAAGATCTAAGCGAGGTGATGCCAATGACTATACAACAAATACTCACGTTCCTTTCTGCGAAGGGGCTGCTCCATGAGGATGAAGCGTTCACCATAGCAGGCGGGGAAGAGGCCGCATCGATCTCTCTTACGCTGCCGCATCTTCTCATCTTAAAGGATGTGACAGAAAAGGAGAAGGCCATTCTGTCATCGAGGCTTTCTATGCTGTATGAGAAGGAGAGCGTACTCATCCTTCTCTCTTTGGAAGGCCATATTCATAGGCTTACCATGGATGAATTCCGGCATGACCTTGGGAAGGGGCCATTCCTCTTCCTTTTCGACAGTCGCAAAGCAAGAGTAAAGGGGCCTGCGCCGTTCACACTGTCTCCGCTCGAGGAGACGATGGATATGCTGCTGGCACCCGCCGGCTGCCCATGGGATCGCGCGCAGGATCATAGATCGCTTCGTACCTATTTCCTGCAGGAGGTCTATGAAGTGATCGATGCGATCGACAAGGGTGATATGGTGAACCTGAAAGAGGAGCTGGGCGATGTGCTGCTGCAGATCGTCTTTCATGCGCGCCTCGCGGAGAAGGAAGGCTTTTTCACCATGCAGGATGTCGTGGACGGCATCAATGAGAAAATGATCCGCCGACACCCCTTTGTTTTCGAGGAAATTACGGTGGAAGAGACGAAAAAGCTCCTTGGAGATTGGGAAACACGGAAAAGATTGGAAAAAAACCGAAAATATCTGCTTTCCGGCGTCTCAAAAGACTTGCCAAGTCTGCTTTTAGCATGTATAATTCAAAGGAAAGTTGGTTCCCATGGACTGACAGAAGCCCTCGAGGATGGCGCACTTTCTGCGTCTTGTGCTGAAGAGATCAAGGCAGCCGTAGACGGGAAGGGAGCTATTGATAAAGAGCTTTCGGTGGGGCGTTTCCTTTTTGCGTTAGACCGTGTAATAAATGCAGAAGGGGTAGAACCTGAACTGGCTCTCCATCGCTACGCCAGATATGTCATGGATCAGCTGAGAGCCTTTGAAAAGGGCCTTTTCCAGAGAGGGAAGAGCCTGATGGACATCTCGCCCGAGGAGGCTCAGGTCTTGTGGCAGGATTTCTGCCGAAAGACGGATACATCAGCGCTCCCCTAGCCCATTGGAGCTGAGAAGCGGTGTGCCCTGTGCACCACTCTTCTTTGTTGGCAAAAGCCATCATTATTAAAGGAGGATGTTTAGTTATGAACAAAACAGAACTCATCACTGCTGTCGCTCAGGAAGCAGAAATGACCAAGAAAGATGCCGAAAAAGCAGTCAAGGCTGTCATCGATGTCGTATCCGGTGCTCTTGCCAAAGGTGAAAAGGTCCAGCTGATCGGCTTTGGTACTTTCGAAGTCCGTGAACGTAAAGCTCGTGAAGGTCATAATCCGTCTACACAGGAAGTCATCAAGATCCCGGCTTCCAAGACTCCGGCTTTCCGCGTTTCCAAACAGCTGAAAGAAAAAGTCAATGTAAAACCGGCTAAAAAGACCAGAGCTAAGAAAGCAGCTAAGAAATAAGATGGTACAGAAAAAGGAGCTGTGAAGAAATGAATCCTCATTTCTTCACAGCTCCTTTTTACTTTGCTTTCATTTGGTTCAAGGTTCAAGGTTCAGGGCTCTCGTGGCGGCTTCGCCGCCTTTTTTAGAAGATGGTATTCTCGTATCGCAGCCTTCCCCTCTAGGGAATGCTATTAAGTTAAGGAAATCGTTAGCTACGTAACGTCTTGCTTCCCCCTTCGGGGGAAGTGCCGAAGGCAATA
>JAIJLI010000509.1 GCA_022722495.1 Dialister sp.
TTCATTGCCATTGTACACGACATCATCACCAAGAATGACGCCGAATGGTTCATCATCAATGAAATCCTTCGCGCAGAGTATGGCGTCGCCGAGGCCTCTCATATATGGCTGACGGGTGTAGTGGATCTTGACAGAAGCGACCTGGCGGACTTCTTTCAGAAGATCCATTTTGCCGGATTCATAAAGATGCTCTTCGAGTTCAGGGGAGGAGTCGAAGTGATCTTCGATAGCCCTCTTGGCATGGCCAGAAATGATCAGGATCTGTTCGATACCGCTTGCTTTGATTTCTTCGACGATATATTGGATGGTGGGCTTGTCGACGATAGGCAGCATTTCCTTCGGCATCGCTTTTGTTTCCGGCAGGAAACGGGTGCCGAATCCGGCGGCCGGAATGACGGCTTTTCTAATTTTCTGCATGATAAATCTCCTTCTTATGTATTTTATCCTTGAAGCGTGTAAAAACCCAAAAGAAATGATTCTTACTTTTTATATCCATAGGGATGAGACTTATGCCATTTCCAGGCAGAAGCGATGATTTCCCGCGTATCAGAATGGGTGGGATGCCAGCCAAGGACAGCTTTACACTTCTTGGAAGAGGCGATGAGGACGGCCGGGTCACCGCTGCGGCGTGCCTCTTCGGTGACTTTGAAATCGATGCCCGTGACTTCCTTTGCGGTATCGATGATGTTGCGGACGGAGAAGCCATTTTCGCTGCCCAGGTTGAAATAAGTGCTGTCTCCATCTTTAAGAAGGTACTGCATGGCGAGTACATGAGCATCAGCGAGGTCTACGACGTGGATGTAGTCACGGATGCAGGTGCCATCCGGGGTCGGGTAGTCCGTGCCGTAGATTGCGATGTGGTCGCGCACCCCCTGTGCTGTTTTCAGAATGAGAGGGATCAGGTGAGACTCCGGATTATGATCCTCCCCGATCGTGCCGTCCAGCGCAGCACCGGCAGCATTGAAGTAGCGCAGAGCCACATAAGAGAGACCGTAGGCATTCGTAAAGTCGCGCATCATATGCTCTATGACGAGCTTTGTGCGTCCATAGACATTGGTCGGATTATGCGGGAAATCTTCTTCAATCGGCGTTTTTTCGGGTTCGCCGTATACCGCGGCCGTGGAAGAGAATACGATCTTGGAGACGCCTGCTTTCTGCATGCCAAGAAGCAGGTGGAGCGTCCCTTCGACGTTATTTGTATAATACTTGGCAGGATCCACCATGGATTCTCCGACAAGTGAATAGGCTGCGAAATGGATGACACCGTCGATTTTATATGTTTCGAGGGTTTTAGCGACGAAATCAATGTCGTGAATGTCACCTTTGACGAGTGTCACACCTTCAGGCACGGACTCTGCATGCCCTGTGGAGAGATTATCGAAAACCACTGGCGTCAGTCCTTCGGCAGCTGCCAGTGCGCGGACCGTGTGAGAACCGATATAGCCGGCACCACCGGTGACAAGAATATTCATAAAGGCCTCCTTATTCTTTTGATTTTAAAATACCTTACTAGTATAACATATGGGATAAAGGGTCAAGAGAGAGCATGCTCATAGGCGCATTTTCTGTTCACATGCCTGTATCATCTTTTTTCATTCCAGAAGAGCAGATCGATGAGCATGACACCGGTAAAGCAGAAAGGCGCGACGCTGTCTGCGTGAAGAACCTGCAGAAAGGCATAAAGGCTGAAAAAGAGAATCGCGTATAGCAGAAGAATGGCGGCGAAGGGGGATTTCTTTTTCCAAAAAGAAATCCCGTAGCCGATGGCAATAAAAAGAAGGCACAGCAGCGGGTACCAGTTGATAAGAAAAGCTGTCATAGAAAGCTCCTTTGCGTGCGGCTATGAAGTGCCGCGCTTTGACGAATTTCATGTTTTCTTCATGGTAACAGTTTCGAATGCCATATACAATAGTT